>NZ_KV820866.1:31312-41715 GCF_001815515.1 Nosocomiicoccus sp. HMSC059G07 | reverse complement strand
CTTTAAACGTACTTCCTGGCTCGAATTGATATTCATAAAGCATATTTAACCAGCTCGTCCCAAACCCTTCTCGAGTATCTGGGTTAAATGACGGACGTTGACCTGCGCCTAGGATTTCGCCTGTTTTTGCATCTGCAACAAAAGCAAATAACTCTTCAGGTTCGAAGTGCTCTTGCATGTCATCTAATGATTCTTCTAAATACAGCTGGATGTTTGAATCAATCGTAAGTTCAACGTCTAACCCATCGACCGCTTCTTCACTTTCCATCGTTCCAGGAACGATATAGTTCCAACTATCGACGTTATAATCTTTAAAGCCGTCTTTTCCAGTTAATTCTTTATTGTATTCTTTTTCAATACCTACAGCACCATTCATATCTCCGTCTTCATTTAACTCAGCCATTCCAATTAAATGTGAAGCAAACACTCCGTTAGGATACGAGCGTTTGACAACAGGAGTAAAAACAATTCCTTTTAATTCTTTCTCTTCTACTAATCTTTTTGCTTTATAATCGATATTTCTTCCTTTACTACCGAATTCAACTTGATATCTATTATTTTTAATACCATCATCGATTACCTTTAAAATTTCTTTTTCTTCCATATTCATAATTTCAGATAAGACTTTTGCTACTTCGTTTTTATCTTCGATATGATTATCAAAATCTTGTCCGACGATGACCGCGATATTATAAGCTTCCGTATCTCTTGCTAAAACATTCCCATCGCGGTCAGTAATTTTACCACGTTCAGCACGGTTAACGGTGTGACGTTCATATTTACTGCGCGCTTGATCTTTTAAATTGACGTCATCCACATTTTTAAACAACATAATCGTAATGATATTAAAAACGAGTAAAGCAAAAAACACTCCTAAACTAATATAAATCAGGAGTGTAATAATCGGTATTGAAAAAGTAAATTGATTTTTACGTCGCTGCTTTAGCGACTTAAAGATATTAGACTTAAAATTACTTTTCATACTTCCTAACAACCTTTACATTATCATTGTTTGGCTTTAGCCCAAGTTCATTTGCTTTTTGATAAATGCGTTCGTATGAAGATAAATGTGTAACTTCTGTTGTTAGTTCGTCTATCTCTTTTTCTGTAGCGTTAATTTCGTAGTTGATTTGAGATATTTCTCTCTCATATTCATGCGCTTCTAATTTTGTGTTGAGTACAAATACTACTGCTGCCGATAAAACAATCATTAAAGCGACATATAACAGAAGCTCATTTAACTTCAGACTTACGAGGTAGCGTTTTTTCTTTGGCGCTACGTTATGTACATGATTTTGTTGATTTTGTTCTTTTTGAACAGTTTGTCTTACGCGTGCTGCTTCCATCGTTTCACTTCCCTATCACTTTAACTTTTCTGCGATTCTAAGTCTAGCGCTACGTGCACGACTATTATTCTCAAGTTCTTCGTCACTCGCTAGTATCGGCTTTTTATTGACTCTTTTTAAAATTGGCTCGTATCCTTCAGGGATAATCGGCATGTTTTTAGGTAGTTCGGGTCCGCGTTCATACTCTAAATAAATTTGTTTACAAATTCTATCTTCGAGTGAGTGGAACGTAATGACCGAAACTCTACCACCTTTATCTAACAATTCGATCGCATCTTGTAAGCTATTTTCAAATACTTCAAGTTCGTTATTTACTGCGATACGTAATGCTTGAAAGACTCGGCGTGCTGGGTGGCCTTTCATGCGTTTAAACTTTTCAGGAATTTTCGACTTAATTAAGTCGCTTAACTCTGTCGTCGTTTCAATTGGCTTTTCCGCACGTCGTTTTTCGATTTCACGTGCGATTTGTTTTGAGAATTTCTCTTCACCATATCTAAATAAAATGCGTACGAGATCGTCATAGCTATATGTATTTACAATTTCATAAGCATCTAGACTTTGTGTTTGATCCATTCTCATGTCGAGTCGCGCTGTTTTCGAATGTGAAAAGCCACGTTCTACTAAATCAAGCTGAGGACTCGATACGCCTAAATCATATAAAATGCCATCGATTTTTTCGATGCCGAGTTTATTTAATTCTTCTTTTAAATATTTAAAATTTCTATGAACGAGCGTTAATCGGTCGTCATCAAATTTTTCTTTTGCGTGATTAATTGCAAGAATGTCTTGGTCAAATGAAATCACTCGACCTGTCGTCAATTGATCTAGTAAATAAGATGTATGTCCGCCACCACCAAGTGTAGCGTCTACATAGATGCCTTCAG
Organism: Nosocomiicoccus sp. HMSC059G07; assembly: GCF_001815515.1. Classification (NCBI taxonomy): domain Bacteria; kingdom Bacillati; phylum Bacillota; class Bacilli; order Caryophanales; family Staphylococcaceae; genus Nosocomiicoccus; species Nosocomiicoccus sp. HMSC059G07. The sequence continues at coordinate 39,485 of NZ_KV820866.1, read as the reverse complement.
GTTTAATGTTTAAACCATCAATTGTCTCTTTTAGTAATACTGTGTCATGTTTAAACATTTTGTCACCCTCTTATAAATCAAAATCAATCAAATCTTCTGCAATCATTTCAAAGTTATCTGCTGAATCACTGTAAAAATCGTTCCAGCTGTCTGTATCCCAAATCTCCACACGATCTGAAACACCGATGACTGTGCACGATTTACTTAAATCTGCGTAGTCTCTTAAATGTTGTGGGATGTTTACACGTCCTTGCTTATCGACGTCAACAATCGCTGCGCCAGAAAAGAATAGTCGTGTAAAACGTCTTGCATCACGTTTTGTGAGTGGTAGTTGTTTTGTCTTTTGTTCAATCGCTTTAAAATCGTCGACTGTATAACAAAATAAGCATTTATCTAATCCGCGAGTAATGACAAATTGCGCTTGTAATTCATCTCGAAATTTACTCGGGACGATCATGCGTCCTTTAGCGTCTAAATTATGATGATACTCGCCAATAAACACCCAAACTACCTCCTCCCACCTACTATATTAATAATTTACCATATTCTACCACTTTCCACCACTTTCTTCTTAAAAAAATTGCAAAAAAAGAACGGCTCAACTTTTTGAGCCGTTTTTAAGGGTTAGTCTATAATAATGATTAACTGATCCGTATAAGTTAATGGTGTAAAATCAATGAACGCATTTGAAAATACTGTTGGGTGGAACGTACGCTCTTGCAGTGCATTTTTCGGAAGTAATAACATTAGAAGTTCATCTAATTGATTGAGTTTATTTCTCACTTGTCGTTTGACATCGTATTGATATTTTCGTTGTAAATAATCGACTTCTTTTAACATACGAGATTCGTTAATATCGATGAGTGTCTCTTCATGTTTAGTTTCAGTTACTTCTCCAAGAGACTCATATTGTTGTTCAATCACGTCTTTTAGAGTTTGAATACGTTGTAACAACTTTTCATTCGTCGATTTATCTATAAGTTTATCTTTTTCTTTTTCAATATGTTCAACTAAATTCGGTGTTAACGATAAATCGTATTCGTTTAATCGTTTTTCTAATTGTGGTGGAACGTGGAGGAAAGACATACGTTTTAAGACGATCGGCATTTCTCTATCCATTACTTTAAATACTTCGTGAAGTTCTCCCCAATATTTTACTTCTGCGCCTCCACCTAAAAAGACAATTGTATTAAATAGCAACTCTTGCATTAACGGACGCGTGACGACGTTGTTACTAAATATTTCTGGTGATTCATTTAAATAGTTTAACAACTCTTCTTTCGTATATGTTTTGTCTTCAGTTTTAAAGACGTCACCGTCACGATGAAGTAGCTCTCTGTTCGATTCAGAATGAATAAATAAATGAACATTCGTGTCCGTTTGAATCGTAGGGCTGATATCGAAGTGTTGATTAAATGACTGTTGACCAGATCTAAACGCTGCGTCAATTTCCTCTGATTTTTCGATTATTCGTTGAAAAATCTCTTTTTCTAACTGTCTAACGTCTTTGCTGTGCGCATTAAATATGAGTAAGCCATGCTCACTGAACACTTTATTTGTTAGTGCTGTAAAGAGCTCTGACCAGTATGTGTGCGCATTAATTTCTCGTTCGATTGTATTTTTAATTTCGATATTTTGCTTTGAGTCCTCTGTATAATTAAATACTTCATCGAGAACGTTTAACATTTCTTTTTTATCGTATTCATAAAAGCCGATACTCATTTGTATATCGAGATTTGGTTTATATGACACTTTTTTAATACGTTTATGCAAACTATCGTAAACGTGAGTATGGTTAATTTCATCGTAATCGTGATCTTCAGACGCGACCCAAAATACAGGTACCGCGTCGTAATTCACTTTTTCCTTAATATCTTTTACGACGACTAAAATCGAAATCACTTTATGCAAAATATATGCTGGACTGCCAAACAGACCTGCTTGTTGTCCGCCGATGACGACTTTATGGCCATTTTTTAATTTTTTAATATTATTTCTTTGACTTTCTGTAAGATCACCAACAATTTCGAGCATATCTTTTTCGATTATAGACGCGAGTCTTTCTGTATGTTCATGTGGTGCTCTTTTAATTAATCGATGAAGCGATTCATCATCAAACTTATTATGATGAAAGAACTTATAATCCTCTTCGCTTATACAGTGAATGTCATCATTAAATTCATCATTAAACAGATACCTCATAATGTGTCTCCTAACAATCGTCATAGTTAAATAAAATTATATGGAATTTATCCGTATGACACAAATAAATAGTTTATAAATAAAAAAACATGGACATTTCTATGTCCATGTTAGTTGTTTACAACTTCTGCACTGTTATATGACCCACAGTTCGGGCAAACGCGGTGTCTTAATTTCATTTCTCCACACTCAGGGCACTCAACCATTCCTGGTGCACTTAACTTAATGTGTGTACGACGTTTATTTTTACGAGTTTTCGAAGTTCTTCTTTTAGGTACTGCCATTGTTAATCCTCCGTTTCGTCTGTTTTAAACAGCGTTTCTAATTTTTTTAATCTTGGGTCTACAGGCTTATCTTTTTCGTACGCTTCGATACTACCGTAGACGTTCCAATTATCAGTGTTTGATGAGTCCGGTAATTCATTACTTTCAGAATACACTTCAGGAATGCTAACATTTATTAACTCACGAATGACTGGTTCTAAGTCGAGTTCATGTAGCACCGGATGTAATGACGGATCTTCTAGCTTTTCATCCGCTTCAAGCGTCTCATCATACGTTTCAAACGAATTTACGCTTAAATCGTAAAAAACATCCTCTCCAGAACGACTATCAACCATTTTAACACGTGCTTGAATTGTTATGTCGACATAAAATTCATGACCACTGTTTTTGATTGAGCCTTCTGTGAAAATGTCACTTACATCTAGAACATCTTGACGATTCGAAACATCTTCAAGTGATAAGTGTTCTTCAAAAGTAAATGCGGTATTTTGAAACTTTCTGAGTTCCGATAATGACCACTTCATATTTACCCACCTCTTATAAGCACAACAAACATTCTACCGATTTTCAGTGAAAGTGTCAAGTTATTTTCTTAACATATCACCGAATAAAATTAAGATTTATTATCTATTTTGATATAATGATATCGAATAATAAACGGAGTGTTGCGATATGAAAGTTTTATCTTTAATTACAGAGTATAACCCGTTTCATAACGGTCATATTTACCACATCGAGTCTTCCAAACAATTAATTCAACCAGACGTGACGATTGCGATTATGTCTGGTAACTTTACTCAGCGCGGTGAACTCGCTGTGACGAATAAATTTAACCGTGCACAAGAAGCAATTAAACACGTAGATTTAGTCGTTGAGTTACCGACGCTATATGCGATCAGTTACGCGGATGACTTTGCATATGGGGGGCTAATGGCTGCTAAAATGCTTCAAACGACTGATATCGTATTTGGAAGTGAACTCGATGATATCGAGAAACTCCATAGTGCATACTTAAAAGCAAAGCGTATTACGAAAGAAGACCTCGCACCGCTCTTTAAAAAAGGATATTCGTATCCACGTGCAATGTATGACTTAACAAATGAAGATGCGTTTCAATCTCCAAACAACACGCTCGGGATGAGTTATTTAAAAGCGCGCGACGATTTAAACTTTGACGTCTCTATGCACACGATTAAACGTACGGGTAACAACTATAACGATAAAACACTCTCTCATAGTCAGTTTTCAAGTGCGACGAGTATACGCGAGTCATTATTAAATGGAGATATAGAAGACGCGATTCAATTTATGCCAGAAACTCTCGCAAAAGTGATTATGGAAGATAAGGTTGTTACAAATGAGCACATGTTTAATACGTTAAAAGTAATTATCGAGCGCAGTTCTTTAAAAGATTTAAAAAACATATACATGATGACTGAAGGGCTCGAACATCGACTTAAAAAGAATATTCGTCTATCAAATAATTACGAATCGTTTATCGACTCTATTAAAACGAAACGATATACGAGAACAAGACTTCAACGTTTACTCTTATACGTTCTTTTAAACGTTACAGAAGAAGATTTTCGTAACTATGAGGTGGATAAATTAAGAGTCCTTGCAATGAATCATACTGGTCAACAATACTTATCGACAATTCAAGATGGTAGATTTATAACAAATTTAACAAAAAAAGATGCGCCAGACTTTTACGAAACGATAAAAGCGACGCATATATATAACACGTTAACGCAAGGATGTGTGAATGATTTTAATCAACCTGTTATGATTCTAAAGTCTTAAACTTTACAACAAGAGCTTCTTCGACAACTGGTGGCACGACATCACTAATTTTACCGTGATGTTTTGCCACATCTTTTGCAATTGAACTCGAGATAAACGAATATTTGTTATTCGTCATAATAAATAACGTCTCGATATTTTCAGCGAGCTTTCTATTCATCGATGCCATCTGCATTTCATATTCAAAATCTGAAACTGCACGTAATCCACGAACGATTGCATCTGCATCGACTTTTTTACAAAAATCGATTAACAGCCCTTCATGCTTATCTACTTTCGTATTGTCGATATGTGAAATCGTTTCTTCGATAAGTTCCACACGCTCGTCTGGCGTAAACAATCCTTTTTTTGTTTGGTTGTGTGATACACACACATAAACTACGTCAAAAATTCTTGATGCACGTTCGATAATATCGATATGTCCATATGTAATTGGGTCAAATGATCCAGAACATACTGCAATTTTTTTCTTAGTCATAATTTTCCTCCGTTGTTAACACTTTATATTGAATCGTTCCAACTTCATTATGTTTCAGTTCAGTAAAACCGTTTAAGTCTATCGTTTCCTTCGCACCCGCTTCAACGATAATAATCCCGTCTTTTTTTAATATGTCGTACGTTTTGATGAGATGAAGTGCTTCATCGATCAACTTTTTATTGTACGGTGGATCTAAAAATATTAAATCCATTTGTCTATCGCGTTTACTTAGTGCTTTTAACGCTCGTCTAAAATCATTTCGGTAAATTTCAACAGGTTCGTCTAACCCTTTCGTATTGTTATGAATGATACGAATGGCGTCTTTTGCACCGTCAACAAAAATACAGCGTTCTCCGCCTCGAGATAACGCCTCGATTCCAAGCGCACCAGATCCTGCAAATAAATCGAGCACATCCCCACTGATTCTTTCACCGATTGCGCTAAACATGCTTTCTCTTACTTTTTCACTCGTCGGACGCGTGTCTTTATGTTCGAGCGTCTCGATACGTCTTTTTTTATATTTACCAGTAATTACTCTCACGTATACACCTCGTTTTCTATTTATACTATAATTAAAGAAACAATTATGAGAGGTTGAAATTTCATGCAAAAATTTATCATCTTAGGACATGGCTACAGCGAGATTTTCGAGTTGAAAGCGTTACTCGAATACAATCACAAACGTGTAAATAAAGCGATCTTCTTTCACCATGAAGATGCGCCGTCATCGTTTAGTTTAATCATGAACCCTGTCGAAAAAGACTTCCAAGCTCTTTATACAATCCTTCGAGGGCTAAGAAACGGCCCGGAAGGTAAAATGTACGAAATGATTCGCGAATTATGTGAATTATACGATATACAAGTCGTCGAGATGACAGCACGTGATCCGAAGGATTTTCATGAAGAGGAATTGTTCTTCCAATATATGATCGGTGTGTTACGACTCAACCATCTCATTCCACCGTTAAAATAATTAAACTGTTCCTTTTGGATAGGATAGTTTAATATTTTTATATTCACTGACGAGTACTTCTGTCACATATTTTAAGTTAGATAAGCGTTTTAAAGTGTCATCTAGTTCGCTCTCATCGATATATATAAGCATATATTGCTTATTTGTATTGACGTAAACGACATGACCATGACGCTTTAACTGTCTAATAAATTTATTATGCTTAAAATAAATATATATTCCAATGCGGTCCTTTAGCATATATATCACCCTTCTTCGTTAAACACATGATAACACATTTAACTTTTAGTATACTAGACACATTAGGAGGACAATTATGAAATTACGTACAAAACTACTTCTACTTACTGCTGGCCTTTCTAGTGCTTATATTTATAGTAAAATCCAAGCAGAACGAAGAGTAAACGAAATGAAACCTGTCTTTAAAAGACCCGGACCATACATATTCGCTCATCGTGGAGGTAAAGGAAATTATCCAGAGCATACGAGACTCGCGTTTAATAATGCAGTAAATCAAAACGTCGACGGTTTTGAAATCGACGTACGACTTACAAAAGACAATGAGATCGTCGTACTTCACGACTTATATGTAGATAGAGTTACTGAGTATAGCGGAAAAGTTTCAGACTATACGCTCGACGAATTACGAAAATTAGATTTTGGATACAACTTTAAAGATGTGAGAGGAAACTACGCATATCGTGGGCATCCTGATGCCGGTATCGTTACTTTGCGAGAGTTATTTAGAGAATATCCGAATCAAATTATTAACATCGACATGAAAGATTCGATCGATACAGAAGCAGGTCAAAAAATTGCACCTCTACTATTCGAGCTTATACTAGATGAGAAAGCAACTGACCGCGTCATTGTGACAAGTTTTGAAGATGAACAAATTCGCCGCTTCACGAGTTTTAGTGGAGATTTAATTGCGTTAGGTGCTGGCACTGAGGAAGTGACAAAAGCATACACGCTTTACCATAGTGGGCTTGGTCACCTATACCAACCGTCAAGAGACACATTCCAAATCCCGATTAATTTATCGTCTGTTAAGCTCGATAACGCTGGATTCATTCGTTACTTAGATGATTTAAACGTTAAAGTCGGATATTGGGTCATCAACGATACAAATGAGATGACACGCTTACTAAACTTAGGTGCACATACGATCGTTACAGATTATCCAGACAAAGCAAATCTACTCATTAATTATTAATAACAAAAAACGGATTCGTAAAATACGAATCCGTTTTTATTTAACTCGCACAACTACATCCGCCACCCGTCATACAGTTTGACTCTCCACTTGCAAAAAATGGATTCGTACTAACGACATTGGCATGATCACTGACAGACTTACCGATTATATATAAAATCTCGTCGAGTAAACTTTGTAGTACATACTCTGCCCGTCTAAATTCTATGACGTTTTCATCCATATCTACTTTCTTTTTAAATAAACGAATCTCTTTACGTTTTTCTTTATAGTCTGGATGATATCTCCCAAAACGTTCAACTTCTTCAAAGTCTTCTTTTAATCTATTGAATTGTTTGATGAGCATTTGTGTATCATTATCTTGTTCTAATTTATGTTTGTAATATATATATGATTTAAATTCCTCAGAAGATTTTACCATATCGTTAATGTGATCGAGATGATCTAAAATTTCGATTGTTTGATTTGTAGAAAACATACGCATCCTCCTACTGAGAATATGATACCATACTATTGTAGTACATAAAATTGTATTTGTGTTTCTCGCTCTTTTCGATTAAAATAAAGATATTGGAATAGGGAGGTCTACTCGGATGGTATTTGAAAATTCTGGTCTTGAAAAATTAGTAATTGAACAAAACTTATTACAAGAGGTCATGAACGAACATGGCTGTGTTTTAGGTGGAAGTTGGGATTACGAACGTATGACGTTCGACTTCCAGTACAAAGTTCCTGAAGGTGTGTTTTACCTACGTTTCCCTGCATATGCAGTAAGTGGTGACATCGGTGCGAACGACGCTGTACTTCAACTTATGGATCCTTACATTGGTAAGTGGTATTTCCCAACAGGTATTGAATACGGAAAAGATGAACATTTCCCAGAAAGAATTGTTGAACATGCAATTCAAAAAATTAGAGCATTACACAGCGACTTAGCTGTTCACGCTTAATAAAAAATCCCGTTACTTTAAAAGTAACGGGATTTTTTTAATGGAATATCGCATCGAGTAATCCAGAAGTTTCTCCACCTGGATATAACACATATAATAAAATATATACAGTAACTCCAGTAATTGCTGTTAAGAACCAAATCACTGCTGCAAAAATTCCAACCTTTCTATGCTTCGATAAAATTCTCTTCTTACCTGTAAACACTTGGAATCCTCCAAGAACACCACCTGTAGTAGATAAGATAATATGAGAAATTAAAAATACAA
>NZ_KV820866.1:30777-31212 GCF_001815515.1 Nosocomiicoccus sp. HMSC059G07 | reverse complement strand
GTAGATAAGATAATATGAGAAATTAAAAATACAACATAGTAAGTTACGAGATGTTCAGGTCCACCAAACTGCGTACTTCCTAAAAATACTGTTTTTGATAAGTAAATGATAAAGAAAATTAACGCAAACCATGCACTTAATGTCATAAACTTATCGTGACCAGCAAGGTCTCTTTTCTTAAACATTTTGTAAAGTCCAATTGCCATCATTATCGCACTTAATACGATAAATGACGTACTAATCGTTGGTAGTATAAAATGCAAATTCATAATTCAACCCTCTATTATCTATATAATTCTTCTAACTTTTTACGCTCATTTGCTCTTTCTAATGATTCGCGCGTAATTTCATCTGGATCTCTAGACTCCTCTTTCCACCACTTCGCAAATAAATAAGCAATAATAAATCCAAAGAACACTTCTTGAAGAATCTTCA
>NZ_KV820866.1:18864-30677 GCF_001815515.1 Nosocomiicoccus sp. HMSC059G07 | reverse complement strand
GGTCCACTAATCATATTTTGATCTTTTAGCGTATCAAGAACACCTACTGGAACACAAAGCTCCATCGATTTTAACCATGCTGCACTTTCAGTATACGTCTTATACATAGGTGTCTCCGAGAAGATGATTAAAGCACATGCTGGTAATAATAATCCACCAATACCAAATACATATAATGTCTTAAATAAGTAGTTCATATGCTTTTCAGGTGGATCCACTTTATTTAATACTGGCCAAAACGCGATTGTTGCAAGTAAAAATAAAATCGCTAATGACATAAAGTGTAATGACTGATTTAACTTTAACGTATCCATAACTGTAGGGATATGGTAAAGCGAAAACGCACCACAGAAAAGTATGAGCGCTAGTAACGGTTTCTGACCAATCTTATGGAAAAATCGTAATACAGGTAGTTTTACCATGTATGCCCATAAGTAATCTGGTATTGCAAAGTATAGTAACGGCGGAATGAGTAACAACCCAAGTGCCATTTGCACCATATGAAACGTAAATAAAATATGACTTAATATATCAATTGGTGATCCGAACGTTATATAAAATAATAAAATAACTGTAATTGACATCCAAAACTCTAATTTAGTTAGTTTTCGACCACCTGGTATATCTTTGTACCATTTCATCGTAATTAAGAAGTACACTACTGACGCTACAATAATAAACGCAATTAAAAATGGACTCCAATTTCCGATGAAACCAAAAATTCGTATCGACATTAAACGATCCAAATTTATCACCCTTTTAATATAAGCTACATACCATTATAGACTATTTTTAATGAAACGAACATATTTTAATATGTCTATTTTCCAACAAAAAAATGGACTAGCAATGCTAGTCCATTGAAGTTTATTGAATTCCACCTGTTCCAATCCATACAATGAACACAAATGTGATAATAAACGCAATTGCAAAGTACATACCAACTAAGATAAATAGCTTCGCAAAATCATGTCCTTTGTCCTTCATGTGCATGAAGTAGAAGAATTGTAGAATAACTTGTACAAACGCTAAAGTAACAATGATTGCTCCAACAAAGTATTTGTTAAAGTCTAATGCTACTAATCCAAATGCTATAAATGTCATGAAAATCATAAGAGCAAAAGATGTTAGCTGAAGTCTCATTTCTTTTGCACGTGCTTTGTAAAGTGCGTCTAACTCTTTTCTTGTTAATGATTCGGTTTCTACGTTCGCCATTTATAACACCCCTAACAGATAAACGATTGTGAAGATGAACACCCACACAACGTCAATGAAGTGCCAGTATAATGAAGCTGTATTAACTTTCGCAGCTGTGTATACTGATAATCCGCGTCCAGAGTTACGGATGATGAGTAATGTAATCCAAATTAAACCGATAATAACGTGGAATCCGTGTGTACCGATTAAGATATAGAATGCACTACCGAACGCACTTGATCTAAACGTGTGACCGAGTTGTACATATGCAATGAACTCGTAGATTTCAAGTGCTAAGAACCCAGCACCTAAAAGAACTGTAATTCCTAACCATAATTGCATTTTCGCGAAGTTGTTATTTCTCATATGGTGTACTGCGAAAACACTCGTTAATGATGATGTTAATAAGAACATCGTCATTACGAACGCTAACTCTAAGTGGAATAGGTCAGCTGCTAATAAGTGATCGCTACTTGGCACTGAGTCTTTAAGTGCGAGGTAAGTTGCGAAGAGACATGAGAATAATACTGTCTCTCCCGCTAAGAATGTCCAGAAACCAACAAACTTGTTTTTACCTTCTAACGTAGCTGTTTCAGGGTGCTTCGGCCAATTAGCATTATCAACATTATATTTAACTTCTGCCATTAGTTCGCACCTCTTTTTCTTTCTTCATATTCACGCATTTCTTTTTCAATACGTTCTTTCTTGATGTAGTGACCGTGGTCATCAATCCAAGATCTCGCCATCATTGAAAGGAATGTGATCGTTAAACCACCAACGAGTAAAATCATTGACCAAGGTCTCATACTTGGTAAATCCTTAACTGCTGCAATCGCCCACTCTTGACCAGATGCATGGAATAATGCACCAAATCCTGCAATGAATAAACCAGCTGTTAAGATGAATGGAATGATTGAGTTGTTTGGCATATGAATATCCTCAACTGGTCCAGCTGATGGAATTTCACTGTTGTTTTCTTCTTTTTCTAATTGTAAAACATCTAAACCACGTACTAGTGGAGTTTGGAAAAAGTTGTATTCTGGAGTTGGTGTAGCAACTGCCCACTCAAGTGTACGACCGTCCCAAACGTCGACGTTAACGACTCTATCGTTTTTAACAACTGTCATAATGATGTTAATTACAAGTACGATTACACCAACTGCCATGAGTAATGCACCGATTGTTGAGATTAAGTTTGCTAAGTTAAAGCCTTGACCGTCTAAGTATGTGAATACACGACGAGGCATTCCCCATAAACCTAACCAGTGTTGAACTAAGAATGTCATATGGAAACCGATAGCAAAGATTGCCATTTCGATTTTACCTAATGTGTCGTTTAGCTTAGTTCCAAACATTAATGGCCACCAGTAGTGAAGACCTGCTAATATCGCGAATACTACCCCACCTACGATTACGTAGTGGAAGTGCGCAACGATAAAGTATGAGTCATGGTACTGATAGTCTGCTGGAGCTACCGCTTGCATGATACCTGTTACCCCACCCATTACGAATGAAGGGATAAACGCTAATGCATAAAGCATTGGAGTTGTAAATGTAATACTACCGCCCCAAATTGTAGCAATCCAGTTAAATATTTTAATACCCGTTGGTACTGCGATTGCCATCGTCGCTAATGCGAAAATTGCGTTCGCTGTTGGACCTAAACCTACTGTAAACATGTGGTGCGCCCAAACCATGAATCCGAAGAATCCGATTAATACTGTCGCGAATACCATCGCTGAGTAACCGAATAATCTCTTTCTAGAGAATACTGCGAAAATCTCTGAGAAAATACCGAATGCCGGTAAGATTAAAATATATACTTCTGGGTGTCCGAAGATCCAGAATAAGTGTTCCCAAATAATTGTGTTACCACCAGCTTCAACTATGAAGAAGTTCGAACCGAACATACGGTCAAACGTTAATAGGAAAAGTCCTACTGTTAATGGTGGGAAACCAAATACGATAAGAATTGATGCAACAAGTGCTGTCCATGTGAATAATGGCATTCTCATGTAAGTCATACCCGGTGCTCTCATCGTAATAATTGTCGTTACAAAGTTAATACCTGTAATTAACGTACCAGCCCCTGCAATCTGTAAACCAATTGCGTAGAAGTCAATACCGTGTCCAGGTGATGCAATAGATAGTGACGCATAACTTGTCCAACCTGCGTCAGGTGCATCTCCGAATAACCAAGAAATGTTAACGAAGATACCTCCGAAAATAAACATCCAAACACCTAAAGCGTTCATGAATGGGAACGCTAGGTCACGTGCACCAATTTGTAATGGAACTACTGCGTTCATAAATGCGAATAAAATTGGCATCGCAGCTAAGAATATCATCGTAGTACCGTGCATCGTAATCATTTCGTTAAATAATCCAGCTGATAAGAAATCGTTATTTGGTACCGCGAGCTGAATACGAATAAGCATCGCTTCAATACCACCCATGACGAAGAAGAATCCACCGCCAATTAAGTAAAGGATTGCAATCTTCTTATGGTCTACTGTCGTTAAATATTCCCATATTAAACGCCCAAAGCCAACTTTTTGCCCATTAACTGTTGCCATGCTTATTTGTCGCCCCCTTCATCATTGTCTTCATTTTCCTCTGCTTCAATCTCTTTTTTCATTTTTTCGACATCGCCAGAGTTTTTATCTAGTTTTAGCTCCATTAAGTATGCAGCTACTTTGTCAATTTCTTCATCGTTTAATTGATAAGCACCAGTCATTTTGTTGTCTGGTTTAATCTTTTCTGGATCTTTGATCCAGCTTACTAAGTTTTCTTTGTTGTGCTCTAAAATACCAGCGATAAGTTCTCTATCACCAAAGTTAGTTAAGTTTGGTCCAGCAGCACCAGGGTTAGTTGGTGTAACTGCGTGACATCCTATACAAGAGTTGTTGAAGATTTCTTGACCTTCTTTTGCATCGTCAGCTGATGCAACTTTTGCCTCTTCTTCGTAAACTTTCATATCAGCTAACCATTGATCGAATTCTGCTCTTGGTAATGCAACTACTTTAAAGTCCATTAGTGCGTGTGAAGGACCACATAATTCCGCACATTTACCATAGAATAAACGATCTGCATTTTCTGCTTTGTCATCATCAAACACTAAGTAGAAGCTGTTGATTCCGTCAACGTTTGTATCGAGTTTACCACCCGCTGCAGGTACCCAGAATGAGTGTTTTACGTCAGCACCTTTTAAGTTGAAGAATACTTTTTCATCCGTTGGAACGACTAAGTCTTGACTCGTAACAACATTTTCATGAACGTATTCAAACTCCCACCAATATTGGTAAGCAGTTACGTTAACGATTACTGAATCTTTGTTCGCTACACCATCTTCAGTTACCATATCCTCAACGTCTGCTAGAGTAAATGTTACCCAAACTGTTGGGATTGCTAAGATGATAAGTAAAATAATTGGGATAGTCGTCCAAATTACTTCAAGTGTATGGTTACCCGCAACTTGCTTTGGTACGAAATCTTCTCCCACTTTACTTCTACGACTTTTTACAACTGCAATTGTAAATGCGATTGCTACTGTTCCAACGACAAGTAACATGATTGAAATTGAAAGAATAATTAAGAAAAATTGTTGTCTCCCAACTTCACCAGCAGGTTGTAAAGCACTTAAGTTTTCTTTACCACAGCCTGCTAAGAAAATAGCAAGAACAGACATTAACATATAAAATTTTGTTTTAGTCCAACTGTTCTTCATCTAATAGACCCCTCTTTCAAAAATAAGTTTAGATTAATAGACCGGCGACTATAATCATAACGTAAAAAATAAGAATGTAATTTAAAGAAAATACAAACACTGTTTTTGCATAGCGCTTGTAATCGGTGATTGGCTTAAACATGTTTAAGGAAAGTATTAACCAACTTAAGTTCAGCAGTGTGATTAATACGACAAACCAAATCCCTAAATCAGTCATGAAAAACGGGGTAATGACGAGTAGTGATATCCACATCACAATCGACCTAACCGTACGCTTTTCTCCCTTCACACTCGGTAACATTGGAATGTTAGCGGTGCTGTACTCATCTTTACGATTTATTGCTAAAGCGTAAAAGTGCGGTGGTTGCCATATAAACATTACAAAGAACATCGCAAACGCGAGTGTATGTAAGTTTGGGTCTATAACCGCCCATCCAATTAAGGGAGGTGCTGCTCCTGGTAATGCTCCAACTACTGTATTGACAACATAATGTCTTTTAGAGTAGATGGAATATAGGACTACATAGCCAAAACCAGCTAAGAGGCCAAGTGTACCTGCAGTCATATTAATTGAATATAAGAGAATTTCTCCTATAACAACCATTGAAAAACCAATCCATAGGATGTCTTTCCCACTATACGTGCCGTCGATACTTGGTCGTTGTTGCTTAGACTTCATAACTGAATCAATATCCCGGTCATAATAGTTATTCAGTGCAGCAACGCCACCAATTAAAAGACCAACACCTAATAGCATGATTAACAACAATGGAAGCGAGCTGAAAAAAGAATGACCATAATACATAACAGCTAGAAAACCAGCAGCAAATGCTGGGATCAAGTTCGCTTTTATGATACCTTCTTTAATTAACACTCGAAATGCTTGTTGTTTTTCAATAAACGTCATCGTATGCCTTTCACTAGACACATGACTCTGCATTTAACCTTCGCCCCCTTTCACCAACATTTCTAGTTACTATAATGATATAGGAAAACAGACCGAGAATCTATAGTGTTGACACCTTTTTTTCACAGATTGTTCAAAAATTGTTCAAATAATTTACAATTGAAACATTTATCTATGGAAAGTGCCACTATAGTCGCTATTGTTTACATATAGATTCTACCACAGTTTACAATTTTGTTAAGTCTTTCTTATAACTTTAATTATTGCATGATTCTATGTGATGGTTTATATTTATTAATTGAACAGACATTTGTACGGATTTTTTTAATGAGGTGTTTTGGTTGTATAAAAAATTGAAAATAGTGGCGGTGATCACTACACTCATCATGGTTTTTGTTCAAATCGGTGGAGCACTTGTTACAAAAACCGGATCTGCTGAAGGGTGTGGAGATTCTTGGCCACTATGTCATGGTCAACTTATCCCTAAAGACTGGCCATTAGATACGATAATTGAGATTGCACATAGAGGTGTATCTGGAATCGCAATTATCTTTTTAATCATCTTTGGAGTTATGGCTTGGAAACAACTCTCACATATTAGAGAGACGAAGTTTCTCGTCTGTGTATCTCTTAGTTTTATTCTCATCCAAAGTTTAATTGGTGCCGCGGCAGTTGTTGGTTTATGGCACGGTGAGTTTGTTCTCGCTGCACACTTTGGAATTTCGTTAATATGTTTTGCAGCTGTGTTCGTGTTAACACTACTCGTCTTCCACGTTGACTTAAAGTATGATACGAAAGGTCTTATCATACATAAAGGACTGAGACGTCATACGATCGGGATTATTATTTATATTTATTTCGTAATATATAGCGGCGCATTAGTTAGACATGCCGATGCATCACTCGCATGTACAAAATGGCCACACTGTATGCCAAACCAAATTTTACCAACGAACTTTTATCAAGCCGTTCAAATGGGACACCGCTTTTTAGTACTCATACTATTTATTTGGATGGTTATCGCTTTAATTCACGTATTAAAACATTACAGCAACTACCGAGTCATTAAGAACGGTTGGATTATCATGATGACTTTACTCGTATTACAAATCATCACAGGTGCTTTAACGATATTTACGTACGCAAATATTTTCATCGCACTATTCCATGCATTATTTATCACTTTAATATTCGGTATACTATGCTATTACATCTTACTCATTAGTCGACCGGACTATGAACCATAAAACGTGAGGGTTTCCCCTCACGTTTTTTTATATTAAAAAAAGACGTTATAACAACGTCTTTAATCACGATTGATTGCTTTACGATATCTAATTTCTTTAATAGCCACAGATAATACTGCTAATGCAATCGATATACTTAAGAAACTTGATCCACCGTAACTGAGTAACGGTAACGGAACACCCGTTAATGGAATAGTTTTCGTTGCGCCTCCAATGTTAAAGAAACATTGGATTGTAATATATATACCAATCCCAAACGTAATGAGTCTTAAATATAAATCTCCAGTATGATATGAATAATAAAATGCTTTAATGACAATTGTTGCATATAATCCTAGTACGATAAGTACCCCGATGAGCCCAAGCTCTTCTGCGATAACTGAAAATATAAAGTCTGTCTGTGCTTCAGGTAAAAATCCGAGTTTCAATATGCCGTTTCCAATACCTTGCCCAATTAGTCCTCCATTGGCTATCGCAATCAAACTATTCGTAAGCTGATATCCATCGCCATACGGATCATTAAACGGATGGAAAAACGTATCGATTCTCGCGAGCTGATATGAACTTAAAAATTGTCCGTCAAACATGATAAAAGCTCCGACGACAAGGATGATAATACCTACAATTCCTGCAAATATCATAAACGTAAATTTCCGCTCGAAGTTTAAATAGAAAAACATCGAGATAATAATCGCTAAAATGATTAACGACGTTCCGAAGTCATTTCTACCAATCCATAACGTCATTACGAGTACGAGTGCAAATGGCATCAAGTGCTTCCCATCTGTAGGAATAAGCTCTGTTTTTATACGTAGTCGCCTGTCATAGACATATGCTAAATACATAATGACAACAATTTTAACGAACTCAGATGTCTGTAAATTTATAAATCCGAGACGAATCCAGTTTTTCTCACCGTTTACTTCAATACCAAAGATTTGAGTCGCAAGAAGTAAAAGAATACTTCCCGCAATTAACGCAATTGGAATAATCGGCTTTCTAAATAATCGTGAACTCGTAAAAAATGTAATAATTACAAATATCGTCATCCCAAATATGACAAAACGTAACTGCGAATCAAAGAAAAACTTTGGATTAAAGTTCGTCATCTCACTGCGTGATGATTTAACCATACTCCCACTATAAATCATGACAAGGCCAATAATTGCAAGTGCTATGTATGCAAATATAATGACATAATCAATGTGCTGATTTGTCTTACTAATCGGGTAGTTTAAGCGTTTTGCTTTCTTCATTGGATCACCCACTACTTATTTGCCTTTTTTAGTTGTTCTCTATGCTCATAATACGCTTCATGTACGTCTGATACTTGCTTTTCTAAATCTGCTAATATCGAACGTCCATGCTCTCTATCTATTAACCCTAGTCTCACTGCAAAATGAATTTCTTTAGATAACCCGAACATTTGAGTATCTAACACTTCTTCATATACCGGGCATTGAGGCATTGTCAAATTATCCATTTGAACACGAATCAGTTGTACGATTCTATCTGCATCTTGCTCGAGTGTTTCTAATGCAAGCCTTTTTAAAGTTTCTTCACTAGACAAGGCCCTTCCCCCTTTTCATTACAACTAAATACTACTCTACAGTATTACATTTTTCAAGTGAGTGGCTATGTTCAATTATGTATAATTTGGTATAATTTAAGCTTAGGAGGGGTTACATGCTGCTACAAATTAAAGGAAACGTAAACTTCGTCATTACATTAGACTCGAGCGCATGGATTTTCGACGATCGTAAAATACATATAGAAGATTTAGTACATGATGAAGAACACATTGAATTTGAAGATAGTGAAGAGTGGAACCGTCAAATTATAGAAGGAGACACACTTCCACCGACGTTAAAATCAGAAAAGAGATATAAAAATAAAAAAGAAGAACTGCTAAACGGCACGTTTATTATGGCGCTCGACCCATTTTTAGAATACGCTGAACCAAAAAGCGTAAAGTATGAAATTACACATAAAAACGGGACGACAACACTCGCATATAAAGACCGTTACGATCATTACGCACAGTTTTCTAATAATGGTAAGAGATTATACGACGACGGTATGATCGACCTACTCGTCATTAAAGACGGAGAAATCATCGAACGATACGAATACGTTTCAGCATTTACGTTCGTATAAAATAAATACCTGTCACATTTTAATATATGTGACAGGTCGTTTTATTATTTATGCGTTTCTTTATTATCGAATGAAATCGTACCTTTTTTCTTTTCATTATATAGTCTATATCGGTACATTCCCATTACAAATACGATGACGATTAAACACTCTGCCACCGGGTAAAACGCTGCAAAAAATGTCAGTGGTAATGAGAATAATAGCATGATGATATAAATCACGATGTTTTGCCAAAGCTTTAACTTTTTCGCAAAACCGAGTACGTATGCGAGAACTGATAGTACGTATACAGTAATAAACAATAACCACATCGCAGTATCTGGATTTTGTTCTGCGCCATATAGCTTACCAAACATCGACAAGCGGTTATATAAACTACTTTGATCTGTTTGTGCCGCTGTCATAAAGACGAACGAAAAAAACATTGCCTTCTACTCCTCTTGCTTTTTAGCATTCTTTAGCGCACGGTCGCGTTCACTTTTGTTTAAAATCTTTTTACGTAAACGAATCGACTCTGGCGTCACTTCTACTAACTCATCGACGTTAATATATTCTAACGCTTCTTCTAGCGTCATAATTCTTGGACGTTTCATCGTTTCTGTTTGGTCCTTTGTTGCTGAACGCATATTTGTGTGTGCTTTTGTTTTCGTAATGTTTACACCTAAATCATTTTCACGTGAGTTCTCACCGACGATCATTCCCTCATACACTTCTGTACCAGGTTCAGTGAAGTTCGTTCCACGGTCTTCTAAGTTCATAATTGCAAATGCGCTCGCTGGACCTTTGTTAATAGAAACGAGTACACCGTTACGACGTCCACCAATTTTACCTTGGATTACTGGACGATAATCTTCAAACGTATGGTTTAAAATACCATAACCGTGAGTCATCGTCATAAACTCTGTCGTATATCCTATTAAACCACGAGATGGTACTAAAAACACGAGTTTCGTTTGACCATCTTCAGTCGCCATATCTAACATTTCACCTTTACGTTGGCCGAGCGACTCAATGACACTTCCTGCATGTTCACTTGGTACGTTAATTTGTACGCGCTCAAACGGTTCATGTTTTTTACCATCAATTTCACGAATAATAACTTCTGGTTTAGATACTTGAAGCTCGTATCCTTCACGTCTCATATTTTCAATTAAGATGGATAAGTGTAACTCTCCACGTCCAGAAACGATAAACTGATCTGGCGTTGCTCCTTGGTCGACTCTTAACGATACGTCCGTTTCTAGTTGAATATCTAAGCGGTCTTTAATTTGACGTGCTGTTACAAATTTACCTTCACGCCCAGCAAATGGTGAGTTATTTACTGAAAACGTCATTTGTAACGTAGGTTCATCAATAGTTGGTGCAGGGAGTGCTTCTACTGTTTCACGGTCTGTGACTGTTTCACCGACGTTAATATCTTCTAAACCACTTAATGCGATAATGTCTCCAGCTTTCGCATGTTCAATTTCAATACGTTTCAGACCTAAAAATCCAAACATTTTAGTGACTCTAAATTGTTTTACTGTACCATCTAATTTAACGAGTGATACATTTTCTCCAACTGAAATTGACCCTCTAAATACACGACCGATACCGATACGTCCAACGTAATCGTTATAATCTAATAATGATACTTGGAATTGTAACGGTTCATCGCTATTATCTACAGGTGCAGGAACAGACTCTAAAATCGTATCGTATAGCACTTTCATATTGTCGTCTTGAGTTTCTGGATCTAAGCTTGCAGTTCCGTTCATCGCTGAAGCGTATACGACTGGGAATTCAAGTTGGTCATCATCTGCTCCTAAATCGATAAATAGTTCAAGTACTTCGTCGACAACCGCTTCAGGTCGTGCTTGTGGTTTATCGATTTTATTGACGACAACAAGCGGCGTCACACCGACGTCTAAAGCTTTTTTAAGTACAAAACGCGTCTGTGGCATCGTACCTTCAAATGCATCAACGACGAGTATTACTCCGTCGACCATTTTTAAAATACGTTCTACTTCTCCACCGAAGTCAGCGTGTCCTGGTGTATCTAAAATATTAATTCTTACATCTTCATAATCGATCGCAGTGTTTTTAGATAAAATTGTAATACCGCGTTCTTTTTCAATATCACCACTGTCCATCGCACGGTCTTCAACGTGTTCGTTGTCTCTAAATAAACCAGATTGTTTTAATAATTGGTCGACTAACGTCGTTTTACCGTGGTCTACGTGGGCGATAATCGCTATATTTCTTAAATCTTTTCTTACTGTCATTCAAAAGTTCCCTTCGTATTTAGGTTATTTAACTGTACAATTATATCATATCGTACTTATTCTATGATATAATTGAGAAAATTTATATGTGGAGTCGATATACATGGAGAAAAAATCGAAAGGGATTTTTTTCATACTTGCGGTACTCGCAATCGTTTTACTCGTTTTATTATCAGTCACACTCGCTGAAGAGATGTGGGGATTCGCAATACTGCTCGCAATTGGATTTGTTGCAATTTTTGGTATTGGTTTTACATTAAAGAAAAAATATCGCGAAAACGATTGGCTATAATAAATATTCCCCCTCATACGAG
>NZ_KV820866.1:488-18764 GCF_001815515.1 Nosocomiicoccus sp. HMSC059G07 | reverse complement strand
TTAATAAAGAATTTGTCGTGTACTTCTTTAAATGATTCGTGATCAAATATCTCGAGTATTTCATCGACTAATTTCTCATGCCCACATACGACACTCGATGCTTCAAGTTCTGGAACGTCTTCACCTGTTAACGTCACACATTTTAGTCCGAGTTCATTTGTTAAAATTCTACCCCCGGCATAATCCCATGGGAAGAGTTCGTAAAACACTACAGCCCCGTATTTCCCATCAGCGACTGACGTAAAGTCGAGCGCTGCGCTTCCTCTATTTCGTACAGAACGTGCTTTATCGACTAATTCGATAAAGAAATGTCTCACGTCGTCTTTTAATAACCATTTATGACTCACACCGACGATCGTATCGTCTAATGGCTGATAGTCAACTTCTTTAATTTTCTCGCTATTTCTATAAGCACCTTCACCA
Source organism: Nosocomiicoccus sp. HMSC059G07 (assembly GCF_001815515.1). Classification (NCBI taxonomy): domain Bacteria; kingdom Bacillati; phylum Bacillota; class Bacilli; order Caryophanales; family Staphylococcaceae; genus Nosocomiicoccus; species Nosocomiicoccus sp. HMSC059G07. The sequence continues at coordinate 18,341 of NZ_KV820866.1, read as the reverse complement.
ACTTTTGAGTGATAGAGTACTTTATTCGCTACGTCATATATAAGCCCACAATACGGTTCTTCGTCTTTATATATACCGACAGAAATCGCAAAGTTATCGTTTTGGTTAATGAAGTTTACTGTACCGTCAATCGGATCGACAATCCACGTAAATCCTTTTAACGTTTTAACGTCTTTTCCATATGTCTCTTCACCAACGATATTATGTTCAGGGAACTGTGCTTTAATACGCTTATAAATAAATTCTTCTGTTTCTTTATCGACTGGCGTCACTAAATCGTGTGGTCCAGTCTTTCTCATTACTTCAAAGCCTTCAAGTCGTCTCGTTTCAATAAAATCTCCAGCGTCACGTATTAATGATTTTGCAAATTCATATACATCCATTTACTTCACCTCAATTATTTGATGATTACTCATTATTATTTTATCATAAAGCTAACGAATTGTTGGAGGAAGAGACGATGAAGTACACATTTACAAAAGAAGATTTCGATGTATTTACACATGATACACTCGAAAAAACAATGTCTGAACTAAAAAAGCACGCACGAGTTAAGCTTGAAAATTTAGGTGAATATTTTAGTGATTACTTAACAGAAATGACAGATGACACACATTTTACACACGTCGCACAACATGCACGCCGTAAAGTGAACCCACCGATTGATTCTTGGGTTGCGTTTAGTACGAATAAACGCGGATATAAAATGTTACCGCACTTTCAAATTGGACTATTTAAAGACCATGCGTTTTGTCAGTACGGTATTATTTATGAAGCGCCGTCAAAAGCATATATGGCTGACCGTTTAATCAATCAAATTGATGATATTTTAAATTTAGGTGACGGATATTTTATTACAAAAAATCATATGAAGCCTGAAAAGATGTTTATAAAAGATTTAAAAGAAGACGACGTTAAAAAAGCAATCGATCGTTTAAAAACGGTAAAATCTGGAGAGTTAATGATCGGTAAGTTTTACGATAAAAATGATCCGGTCTTAAAATCAGACGAAGCTTTCTTAGAAGAACTTAAAAACGTGTTCAATACATTGCATACATTTTATATCGAAGAAGAGTCGGTTTAACCGGCTCTTTTTACATATAAAAAAGCAACTACAAAAGTAGTTGCTTAAAAATTACTCTTCATTTCTTTTATCGAGATTTTCTCTTCTCGTACGTTTTGCATCGTTGTCTAAATCATCCAGTGACGATAAATCTTCATCGTAGCCAAAGTCTTTATAATCCTCTTCGTCTACTGCTGTAAACATACGTGTTTTCTCTAAATCTTCGTCTTCAGTAACTACTGGTACCGGACGTGTTTCCGGTCTTTTAGCGACACGTGTATCGTCTTCATAAGTCGGTGATACTTGACGATCATTATAATCATTGATAATCGTTTCTTTATCTTTACGTACAAATAATAATACAGCTGCAATTACGAACATTAATGATGAGAATAATGTCACGACAAATGGTGCAATAATGATTGCTGTAATTAAGAGTAATGAACCTGCTAAGATTCTCTTTTTCATTTTCACTAAACCGATAAATGAAATAATTAACGGAATTACTCCAATTAAGCTAAGAAGCCATAATTTACTAAGCATTCCTACGAGAAGATCTGTTACTTCTTGAGGGTTAACTCCCTCTTCTACTGCTGCTCGTCTCGCTTCTTCTTCAATAATATTCATAAATTGTGGATCGTTTCCAATCGCATACGATACGTAGGCAATTAATAAAACGACTGCGAGTAGCGCAATCCAACCAATCCAACCGATAATTTTTTCAGGCACGCGTGAAATCGGTTCAACTCTCACGGTGTAATCTCGTTTAGCCATAATCTTCACTCCAATATGTTTCTGTTGTTTCTTGATTATACCCTATTTATTATTTTTTTAGACATATTATTTAAATCATTTTATTTTTTAATAATATCATTTGAATTCGTATCTTTTAACTCTTTAATAAGTCCCCAAGGATGATAACCTGATGCTTTCTCAAACGCGTTAAATAATGTTTTTTCTTCTGCTTTACTCGGTACAATTTCTTTAAAAGATTGATAGGCAGTCTGTAATTCATTATGAGTCACACCTGATTCATATCCCTTTTCAATCGTTTGATAAAAATGAGTTACTGCAATCATTTCATCTGTTGACCAGTCTAAATCTAGTGGATAACTATATTCCATATATAAAAACCTCCAAAGAAAAAAGCGCTCATTTGAGCGCTTTTGTTAATTATAATGAGTGGATTGGACGTCCAAGTGCTGCTTCAGCCGCTTCCATAGGCATTTCACCTAATGTTGGGTGCGGGTGAATTGTTAATGCAACGTCTTCTAATGTCATTCCTGTTTCAACTGCTAATGCAAGTTCAGAAATGATGTCTGACGCGCCGTCACCAGCTACTTGAGCACCGATTACTAATCCGTCTTCTTTACGCGCAACGAGTTTTACGAAACCATCTGTTTTGTTTAAACCGATCGCACGACCATTTGCTGCAAATGGGAAACGGCCTGTAACGATGTCGAGACCTTCTTCTTTTGCTTCAGTTTCGTTAATACCAACTGATGCAAGTTCAGGTTCTGTGAAGCATACTGCAGGCATACCGATGTAATCTACTTCAGATTTTTCACCAGCGATTGCTTCAGCAGCAACTTTTGCTTCGTAGCTTGCTTTATGTGCAAGTGGTAAACCAGGTACGATATCACCAATTGCAAAGATTGAATCAACAGATGAACGACCTTGTTTATCAACTTCAACAAGTCCTCTGTCTGTTAATTTAACACCGATACCTTCTAAACCAAGTTCGTCTGTATTTGGACGACGACCTACAGTAACTAATACGTAGTCTGCTTCGATTGTCTCAGTGTTACCTTTTTTATCTTCATACGTAACTTTAACGCCGTCTTTAGTTTCTTCAGCTGATTTTGCCATCGCCTCAGTCACAACTTTAACGTCTTTTTTCTTAAGGTTACGTTTAACGAGTGATGTCATGTTTCTTTCGAAACCACCTAAGATATCTTTCATACCTTCTAAAATTGTTACTTCAGTACCTAAGTTTGCATATGCTGTACCAAGTTCAGTACCGATATATCCTCCACCGATAACTACAAGTTTTTTAGGTAATTTTTCTAGGTTAAGTGCACCTGTTGAATCGAGTACACGATCACCAAATGCAAATCCTGGGATTTCAATCGGGCGTGAACCTGTCGCTACAATCGCATGTTTAAACTCATACGTTTGTGATTGGTTTTCAGTCGCAACTTTAATGCTGTTTTTACCAGAGAAGTAAGCTTCACCTTTAACAACTTCAACTTTGTTACCTTTAAGTAGTGATTCTACACCACCAACAAGTTGGTCGACGACTTTACCTTTAAATTCTTGTACTTTAGAGAAATCTAATTTTACGTCTTTAACTTTAACGCCCATATCTTCAGAGTTTTTAGCATCTTGATATCTGTGTGATGAAGCGATTAATGCTTTAGATGGAATACAACCAACGTTTAAGCATACGCCTCCAACTGTATCTTTCTCAACGAGTACAACTTTTTGTCCTAACTGAGCCGCACGAATTGCTGCTACGTATCCTCCTGGACCAGCACCAATGACGACTGTATCTACTTCGATTGCAAAATCTCCTACAACCATTATTTTACCCCTCCATTAATAGTAAATCAGGATTATTTAGTAATTTCTTAATGTGATTTAATGCTCTTTGCGCTACTGCACCATCGATTACTCTATGGTCGTAACTAATAGAAATCGCAAGTACGCGTGCAGGAACAACTTCACCGTCTACAACGACAGGTTGCTCTTCAATGCGTCCAATTCCTAAGATCGCAACTTCAGGTTGGTTAATTACTGGAGTAAACCATTTACCTCCTTCAGATCCGAGGTTAGAAATCGACATGCTTCCACCTTGCATTTCTTCCATTGTTAGTTTACCATCTCTCGCTTTTGTTGCAAGTTCCATAATATCATCTGAGATTTCAAAAATAGATTTTGCATTTGCATCTCTAATTACTGGAACGACTAACCCGCGGTCGGTGTCAGCAGCAATACCGATATCATAGTAGTGTTTATGGATAATTTCATCCGTTTCACTATCTACTGATGTGTTTAACTCAGGATATTTCTTCAGTGCAGATACAAGTGCTTTAACGACATATGGTAAGTACGTTAATTTCGTACCTTGCTCTTCAGCGTAATCTTTAAACTTCTGACGGTGTTCGTATAGATTGTCTACGATTACTTCGTCGATGTTTGTAACGTGTGGAGACGTCTGTTTACTACTCACCATCGCTTTAGCGATTGTACGGCGAATCGACGTCATCTTCTCGCGTGTTTCACGGTCTTTAGTTACCGTCGTTACACTTTGTTTAGATGTTTTTTCAGATTTAGTTTCTGCAGTATCTGCTGCTTCTTCAGCGCCACCATTCATAAATGCTTCAACGTCCGCTTTAGTAATGCGGTCGTGTTTTCCTGTACCTGTTACTTTCGTAATATCTACGTCGTTTTCACGAGCAAATTTACGAACTGAAGGCATCGCTTTTACGAATCGTTTATCTGTAGAACCTTCCTCTTTAGATTCTGATTTTTCTTCAGTTTTCTCTTCTTTTTCTTCTTTTACAGGCTCTTCTTTTTTATCTTCTTCTTTTTCTGAGTCAGAAGATGTGTCTTCTGACGGCGTATCTTCACTACCGTCATCAATCGTTACAAGTACTGTCCCGACTGTCGTCACTTCTCCTTCTGCGACGTGAATCTTTTGAATTGTACCTGATACTGGAGATGGCATTTCTACGACTGCTTTGTCGTTTGCGATCTCTACGAGTGTATCATCCTCTTCAATTTGGTCACCTTCATTGATGAACCACTTCGCAATTTCACCTTCATGAATTCCTTCACCGATATCATGAAGTTTCACTTCATAAGCCATGAATTTCCCCCCTAAGTTTTAGAAATTGATAACTTCTTTCGCTTTTTCGATAATTTCATCTTTTCCAGGCAGCCATACTTTTTCAGCTGCAGTGAATGGATACACTGTGTCTGGCGCGCTTACACGTAAAATAGGTGCTTCTAACGAAAGAATTGTACGTTCTTGTAACTCAGCTGTGACTTGTCCACCAACACCTGCTTGGTGCTGAGCTTCTTGAATCACGACTGCACGATTTGTTTTCTCTACAGATTTAACAAGTGTTTCGTAGTCGACTGGAGATACTGTTCTTAAGTCGATCACTTCTGCAGAAATATTTTCTTTTTCTAACTCTTCAGCAGCATGAAGTGCTTCGTGAACCATCGCACCATAAGCGATTAATGTCACATCGTCACCTTCACGACGAACCGCTGCTTTACCAATTTCCACTTCGTAAGCCTCTTCAGGTACTTCTTCACGGAATGAACGGTATAACTTCATATGCTCTAAGAAAATTACAGGGTCATCTGAGCGAATTGCTGAGATGAGTAGTCCTTTTGCATCGCTTGGTGTTGATGGAATTACTACACGTAAACCAGGCGTTTGTGCCATGAGACCTTCAAGTGAGTCTGCGTGTAATTCTGGTGTGTTTACTCCACCACCAAATGGTGCACGAACTACGATAGGAGTCTTTTTAGAACCGCCTGAACGGTATCTATGACGTGCAATTTGTCCAGCAATTCCATCCATCGCTTCAAATAAGAATCCGAAGAACTGGATTTCAACAACCGGACGATATCCTTCTAATGTTAAACCTAAACCGAGTGATGCGATTGCACTCTCTGCAAGTGGTGTGTCAAATACACGGTCGACTCCAAACTCTTCTTGTAATCCTTGAGTCGCTAAGAATACACCACCATTAACTCCAACGTCTTCTCCAAACACGAGTACGTTTTCGTCATTTTTAAGTTCTGTACGCATCGCTTCAGTAATCGCTTGAATCATCGTTAATTCAGCCATTGATTATGACTCCTTCCCTTTGTAGTATTCATATTGCTCTACAACGTTTGATGGATTTTCTTCATACATTAAATCCATTAAACCTGTGATCGTTTGTTGCGCTCTTTTATCTGCTTCTTTAATCGCTTCTTTAACTTCTTCACGCGCACGCTCAATCACTTCTTTTTCTTTCTCTTCGTTCCATAATTCTTTTTCTTCTAAGAACTTTCTGAAACGAACGATTGGGTCTTTTTTCGCCCATGCATCGTCTTCATCTTGTTTTCTATAACGTGTTGGGTCATCTCCTGACAGTGTGTGTGCACCGTAACGGTAACATACTGTTTCGATAAGAGTTGGTCCTTCACCTTTAATTGCACGGTCACGTGCATCTTTTGTTACTTTATAAACTGCAAGTGCGTCCATTCCGTCCACTTGAACAGATGGAATACCTGCTGCAACACCTTTTTGCGCTAACGTTTTAGCAGCTGTTTGTAAAGATCTCGGTGTTGAGATTGCATATTGGTTATTTTGAACGACGAAAATCGCTGGTGCTTTATAAGCGCCTGCAAAGTTAATACCTTCATAGAAGTCACCTTGAGACGTACCACCGTCACCAGTATACGTAATTACGACGTTTTCTTTTTCTCTCTTTTTAAGACCTAAAGCGACACCAGCCGTTTGCACGTACTGTGCCCCGATAATAATCTGCGGGCTTAAAGCATTTACACCTTCTGGGAACTGGTTACCTTCATAATGCCCTCTTGAGAATAAGAATGCTTTGTATAACGGTAAACCATGCCAAATTAATTGTGGGACATCACGGTACCCTGGTAAAACATAGTCCCCTTTTTCAATTGCAAAATGACTTGCAATTTGTGATGCTTCTTGTCCAGCCGTTGGTGCGTAGAACCCAAGTCTACCTTGACGGTTTAAAGACGTAGAACGCTCGTCTAATACTCTCGTCCACACCATTCGCGTCATAATCTCCACTAATTCATCATCAGAGAGTTCAGGCATTTCGTTTTTATTTACGACTTTACCTTCCTCATCTAAAATTTGAAAAAGTTCAAATGACGCCTCAATATCTTGTAATTGAGCAACCGGATCGAATCCTTTTTTCTTCGGTGCCATACTTCTTCACCATACCTTTCATAAAAATGCTTACAGTAATAATAACATAAAGTATTCACGCATTTAAAAGATATCGACTTTTAAACGGTACTTCTGTTTCATTATATAGTATTTTGGACGTATCAGTAACTCTTTTTGTCATACTTCTATAATATAATGTATAATTAAAAAATGAATTTTAGCTTAGGAGAGATTTTATGCTTACAATGGATGATATTGTTAGAGATGGACATCCAATATTAAGAACAAAAGTAAAAGAAGTCACTGAAATTGACGAGGAGACAAAACGTCAATTACGTGAAATGCGCGAGTATTTAGTGATGTCACAAGATGAAAAAACCGCTCAAAAATATAATTTAAGAGCAGGCGTTGGACTTGCAGCACCGCAAGTCAATATCGATAAACGTATGATCGCGATTTACATTACAGACGAAATGAACGAACCAGTGTATGATTATATGCTCATTAACCCGAAATTAGTGAGTCACTCTGTACAAGAGACATATCTTCCAGGTGGAGAAGGATGTTTAAGTGTCGATGAAGATATCGACGGAATCGTCCACCGCTATAAACGTTTTAGAGTATCTGCATTAGATATTGACGGCAATAAAATTGAAATTAAAGCAAAAGGATTACTTGCAATCGTCCTTCAACACGAGATGGACCACTTAAACGGTGTGATGTTCTATGACCATATCGATCAAGAAAATCCAAACGAGCCGCATGAAGGTGCAGTACCATTTGAAGATTAAATAAAATCGTCATTTCTAGTGACGTAACGAATTCCTTTATCGTTTAAAATATCGATGAGTTGTTCGTACGTCTCTTCGTTTAAAATAAGTGGATCTGCCTCATGTGGTATAAAGTGATGTTCGTACGTATTAGAAGCCACATAATCATAAATTAAATTCATAATATACATGTCATTTCTTATGTTAAATTCAATGAATTCGACGCGTTTATCTTCACGCGACATTTCACGACGAATCGTTTCGTAAATTTGTAAAGCATCCATTGCCTTACCCCCTTTATTATTATTATAAAGTCTTTGCAACACATTCGTCTATGAGGTAGAATAAACTTAAGTATAAAGGTACGAATTGTGTTTATGAAAATGAGCACAAATTGACATGTTCAATAACATCTAAAAGCCGAAATGGCAGTTGGCAACTTAGTATAAAAGGATATCTATCCGGTTGAAGATGTGCTTTCATGAACGAGCACATCTTATTTTTTATAAAACATTTAAGGAGTTTATTTGAAATGGAAATTTTTAAAGTATTTTATCAAAATCATAAAACGCAACGTATTATTCGTGAAGAAACAAAATCAATGTACGTTGAAGCAGAAAATTTAGAACAAGTAAGAAAGTATTTCGGTGACAAAGAAGTCACTTTAGAGCACATTGAAGCGTTAACTCCCGATCATTTAGCATACGAAAAAGAACATAACGAAGACTTTGAGGTTACGAAACTATAATGACTCAAACATCCAAAGTAAAAGTGTTCGCCCTAGGTGGACTTGGGGAGATCGGGAAAAACACTTACTGTGTGGAATACAAAGACGAAATTATTATTATTGACGCGGGGATTAAATTCCCAAGTGACGATGAACTTGGCGTTGACTACGTCATACCGGATTATACGTATTTAAAAGAAAACGAACATAAAATTAAAGCGCTCGTCGTCACACATGGTCACGAAGACCATATCGGTGGAATTCCATTTTTATTAAAAGAAATTTCAGTGCCTATATACTCTGGCCCACTAGCACTTGGGCTTATTCAAAACAAACTAGAAGAACATAAGTTAATGCACCGTACATCATTAAATCCGATTACGGAATCTGACGTTTTAGAGTTTGAACATATGTCAGTAGAATTTTACTTAACGACGCACTCTATACCTGAAGCGTACGGTGTCGTTGTAAAAACACCTGAAGGTAACATCGTCCATACGGGTGACTTTAAGTTTGACTTTACACCGGTTGGAGAGCCTGCGAACATTACAAAAATGGCCAATTTAGGTGAAGAAGGCGTACTTTTACTTCTATCAGACTCAACGAACGCGACTGTACCAAATTTCACAATGAGTGAAAAAGAAGTCGGTCAAAACGTTGAAGATATTTTTAGACAATGCTCCGGTCGTATTATATTTGCGACATTTGCATCTAACATTTATAGAGTTCAACAAGCAATCGATGCTGCTGTAAAATTCAACCGTAAAATTGTCGTTTTCGGAAGAAGTATGGAAAACAACATTAAAATCGGTCAAGAACTTGGCTATATTAAAGCGCCAGTAGACACATTCATAGAAGCAAAAGAAATTAACCGTTACGAAAAACACCAAATTATGATCCTTTGTACAGGATCTCAAGGTGAACCGATGGCAGCATTGTCTCGTATCGCAAACGGTACACATAGACAAATTTCAATCATTCCAGATGATACAGTCGTCTTTAGTAGCTCACCTATTCCTGGGAACACGATGAGTGTCAATAAAACAATTAATGCTCTTTATAAAGCAGGTGCAGACGTAATTCATGGACCGTTGTCAAACATCCATACGTCTGGACACGGCTCACAAGAAGAACAAAAACTAATGCTTAGACTCATTCGCCCAGAGTACTTTATGCCTATTCACGGTGAATACCGTATGCAAAAAATCCATAAAGAACTCGGTATCGACACAGGTGTCGATAAAGATAAAATCTTCTTAATGGAAAATGGTGACGTCTTATCTATCGATAGAAACGGTGCAGAGATTTCAGGAAAAGTACCAGCTGGAACAGTATTTGTAGACGGTATCGGAATTGGAGATATCGGAAATATCGTACTACGTGACCGTAAAGAACTTTCAGAAGAAGGATTAGCAGTCGTCGTCGTATCTATCGACTTTAAAACACAGACACTACTTTCAGGTCCAGACATTATTTCTCGTGGGTTCGTCTATATGAGAGAATCATTTAGACTCATTCGTAGCGCAGAGAAACGCCTAAAAGAATCCATCGAAGAGTTATTAGAAGAAGACAACGTCGAATGGTTTAACGTCAAACAACTCATCATTCAAGACTTATCGAATTACTTATACAAAAAGACACATCGTAAACCGATGATTTTACCAATGATTATGAGAGTTAACGACGAGACGTTAGAAGATAAATAAAAACTTGAAAATACCCGTTACTTAATTGTAACGGGTATTTTTTAGTTGTCCCCCATCACTATTTCAAAGTGTGAGAGATCTTCATCGCTTGCAATTAATATTAAAATATCGTCTTCAAGAATTGGCGTGTGCGAATCTGGCGACACGATAATGTGCTCATGTCGTTTAATGGCTAATACGGATACTCCAAATTTATTTCTAAAGTCTAACTCATCTAGCGTACGATTTGTAAAAGCTTCAACTGCTTTAAATTCTACGATTGAGTGGTTATCTGAAATTTCGAGTATATCGAGAGTATGTGTCGATACGAGTCGGTGTGCAAGTAATCGCCCGATATCTCTTTCAGGGTGAATCACAGCATCTGCACCGATTTTTTCTAACACTCTACCGTGATAATCATTTTGAGCTTTAACCGTCACTTTTTCGCATCCGAGGTCTTTTAATATAAGCGTCGTTAAAATACTGCCTTGAATACTCTCGCCAATCGCAACGATGACGTGGTCGAAGTTAGTAATACCGACACTTTTTAAGACGTTTTCATCCATCGTATTACCGATTACCGCTTCAGTGACGAGATCCTTATATTCGTTAATAACCGCTTCATCTTTGTCAATCGCAAGAACGTTCACATTTAACTTTCGCAATTCTTTAACGATACTCGAACCGAATCTTCCGAGTCCGATTACCGCAAATTCTTTTTTCATAACTTACTCCTTACCTTGTACGTAATCTTTGTCGAATAAGAATAATCTCATTAATATTATAAGACTTGGAATAAGTAATAGTAAACCTAAAACGAACACAATGACGAGTGCGATAGCCATCGAGTCGTTAACGACCGCATCGAGTTTTATAAACGGATATAAAATATACGGTAATTTACTAATTCCATATCCGAAAAATGCGAACGCAAACTGTAACATCACCATAATAAACGCAATACCGTAATTTTTCTTTTTATAAACTAAGTACACAGCAATTGCCATAAATACAATACTACATAAGAAGAAGTACCAGTAATTTTGTGTGGCATTGTCAAAGTGCTCTCTATTAATTGCGCGAAGCTCTAGGAACACAAATTGAGAAATGACGAGCATTGGAATTGTCCATGTTAAAAACCATGTACGTGTTAACTCTACTGCTTGCTTTGCTTTTGCACGATTCGAATAGAAAAGTAAAAATCCACTCGAAATATATAACACAGAAATGACTGCTAAAAATACGACCGACCACGTATACCCGCTAAAAAATAGCTCTACATAGTCTAAATCAAGTCCAGCAGCAGTTTCTTCTATAAAACCACCTTCTGCTATGACTAATGCGACTGAAAGCGACGCTGGGATAAATAACCCTGTTACACCGTATAAAAACGTCCAAACCATATTCGTTCCTTGTGAATATTGGTTAAAAGCATAATAACTTCCGCGAATCGCTAACATGATTAACGAAATGGACGCTGGAATCAACAATACCGTACCGAAATAGTATGCCGAGTCCGGGAAAAATCCGACGATCCCAACGAAGAAGAATACGAAGAATACGTTCGTGACTTCCCATACAGGATTTAAATAGCGGTTAATAATCGGTGTAATAATATTATCTTGATTCGTTAATTTTGCATAGAAGTTATAAAACCCTGCACCAAAGTCAATCGATGCAATGACGACGTATCCGTATAAAAACGTCCAAAGTACTGTAATACCTAGTGTTGCAAAATCCATTAGAATCGACCTCCAGTCTCATCTAAACTTTCAGTACCATAATATTGAATTTGGCTATCTTTTGCTGATTTATCTTTAAACATACGCGTTAAAACGAGAATAGTCGTCGTTACTAATACGAAGTATAAAACACCGAATAGGATTAGCGTTAACCCTAAACCACTCGCCTCGGTGATCGCTTCACTGACGCGCATATATCCACGTACCATCCATGGCTGACGACCAAGTTCAGCTGTAAACCAACCCGCTTCAATTGCTAAAAATGATAACGGCCCCGTTAAAACAAATATATACAACATCAACTTACTGTGTAGTAACTCCGGTTTTAACCATTTTAAGATAAAGTATAAAAGACTCGCTCCGAATCCAAACATTCCAAAGAATACCATGACGTCAAAGAAATAGTGAATGACAAGTGGTGGCCATTCATCTTTAGGGATATCGTTTAACCCTGTCACTTCAGTACTCGGTTTCCAGTCCGATAAAATACTTAACGCGCTCGGAATTCTGAGTGCACCTTTCACTTCTTGGTTTTCTTCATCGAGTACACCAAATAATATTAAATCTGCGTTACCTTCTGTTTCAAAATGCCACTCTATTGCAGCAAGTTTTTCTGGTTGATGATTGTGTAAATACTTTGCAGATAAATCTCCTGCGAGTAAAGTAAGTCCAGACATAATTAAACCAATGACCATCATCACTTTTAAGCCTTTTTTGTGATACTCACGATCTTCATCGAATTTAGACTTTAATAAGTTAAACGCTGCGATCGTCACCATAATAAACGCTGCTGTCATATACGCTGTAACGAGTACGTGGAACACTCGTTCTGGCATCGACGGGTTAAACATCGCTTTTAAAGGATCGACATTTTTTAACACACCGTCAACGATTTTAAAGCCTGCTGGAGAGTTCATAAAGCTATTTACCATCGTAATAAACACCGCGGAAATTCCTGCACCAAGTACGACTGGAATTGTTAAATACCAGTGGTGCCAGCGATTTTTAAATCGATCCCACGTATATAAGTAAATACCTAAAAATATCGCTTCAAAGAAAAACGCAAATGTTTCCATGAATAGTGGTAACGCAATAATATGACCGGCAAGTTGCATAAACTGTGGCCATATTAATGATAATTGAAGACCGATAATTGTACCGGTAACAACACCTACGGCAACAGTGACTGTGTATCCCATCGCAATTCTACGTGCCATCGTTAAGTAGTGATAATCATTCTTTTTAATGCCTAGAAATTCCAGTACCATAATGAGTAACGGAATTCCTACTCCTACTGTCGCATACAGAATATGTACACCTAACGTTAAACCAGTCAATATTCGACCAATTAAAACATCTTCCATACTTTTCCTCCTCTATTATTAACACTTCTTGTATCTAGTATAGTACACATGTTCAGACTTTCACAAAAGATTCATAATTAAAATCAAAAAATCCTAAATACGAGTGTATTTAGGTTGATTTATCGAGTTTGCGTGCGATAGACAGCAGTTCTTCTTCTGTTTCAATTTGTGCGAGTAAAGGACGCAGTCTTTGCAGTTGTTTAATTTTTAACTGTGAAATACGAGTTTTCACTTCTACCATTTTATTAGGATCGATACTAATATGACGAATACCAAGTCCAAGTAATATCGGTAATGCTTCTAAATTTTGGCCGAGCACACCGCATATTGACACAGGGATATCGTATTTTTTCCCGCTCATAACGACGTTACGAATCACTTTAAAAATACTAGGATGCATCGATTGAGCGAGTAAATCAAAGTTCGGGCTCGTACGATCAAACGCAAGTAAAAACTGTGTTAAATCGTTCGTTCCGATACTTAAAAAATCCGCATGTTTAGCGAAACTATCGACATGTATTGCTGCAGCCGGTGTTTCAATCATCGCACCGAGATCGATTTTGTCTGTCATTCGTAAATGAATTTTTTCTTCATTTAAGATGTTTTTAATCCATAAAAACTCTTCGACGGACGTGACCATCGGCACCATAATTTTAACCGTACCAAATCGACTCGCACGAATGATCGCACGGATTTGTTGACGAAGTGTACGTTCATGTAGTTTTAAAAATCTTACTCCACGGGTACCGAGTGCTGGGTTGACTTCATCGAGCAAATCTTTTGGATGATAAGGTAAAAACTTATCTCCACCGATATCAAGTAATCGAAATGTCACGTCATCTAGTGCTTTTACGACGGATTCATAAACTCTATTTTCATCTGTCTCTTTTGGGAAATCATTGTGACTCATATACATGAATTCCGTGCGCATTAACCCCGCGCCATCAGCTTTATATTGAATGGCTTCTTCTACGGATGACTGAACAGAAACGTTAGCAGATACACGGATTTTTACGTGATCTTTTGAATACGTATCTTTCGTCAGTTCGATTTGTTCATTCTTTTCTTTCATAAGAAAAATTGCTTCTAGTTCTTCTTTTGTCGGAGAGAAATTAATGACACCGTCCGCGCTGTTTAAAATCGCATAATGGCTGTCCTCTGCGTAACTTAAAACGTCACCGACGTTAAATAACGCAGGGATTCCCTTTGACATTAAGAGTAAGCCTGTGTGAGAATGTTTTGCACCGGATTCTAACACGACGCCTTTAATATACTTTTTATCGAGACTTGCCGTAATAGACGGTGGCAATTCTTTTGCAACGATAATCGTATCAGAATTTAGTTGTGAAAAGTCTACACGTGGCGTATCTAAAAGATTTGCAATAATACGTTCTGTTAAATCGATAACGTCGTTACGACGTGCACGTAAATACGCATCTTCAATTGCGTTAAATGATTCCGTCAGTGCTTCTTTTACAAAGTTAACCGCGTATTCTGCCGTCTTCCCTTTGTTAATAACATCTCGAATATCCTCGATAAAGTACGGATCTTCGAGCATCATAATTTGTGCTTCTAATATCGCTTCATCACCTAAAGAAATAGAGAACTCCCTATTATCTTGAATAACACGAAGTTCTCTTTTAGATGTCTCTATTGCGATATCGAGTCTTTGATGCTCTCTCCAAATAGAAGCAGCGTCTACCTCGTTCTTGTTAATATCAAAGTTGACGTCTCTTATGACGACAACTTTTCCACTAACGATCCCTGGTTCAACTGTAATACCTGTGAGTTTACTCATCACCTATCAGACCTTCATGAACTAATGTGTTTTGAATTGCTTCAAGCGCTTCTGTTTCATCATCACCGTCTGCGTGAATCGTAATTTCAGCACCCTTGCCAACACCAAGTGACATGACGCCCATGATAGACTTTAAGTTTACTTTTTTACTGTTATATTCTAAGTCAATGTTTGCTTTAAACTTCGTTGCTGTTTGCACAAGTTTTGTCGCAGGTCTCGCATGAATACCTGTTTCATCGACAATAGAAAAAGTCTTTTGTTGCATAATCTCTCTCCTTTACAAGTCGTTTAAACATCTGAATTAAACTAATTGTACACGATTTCATAAAAAAATTCATCTGAGACTTTAATTTTTTATTTTTTTAATTGTTGAACGACAAAATCGATATGGTTGTCACCGAGTTTTTTCATTAAGAAGTAACTCACTGCACCGTTTACACTATGCGTAACAATTTTAGAAACTGCAAGCGACGGTTTATTATTCTTTTTAGAGATTACTTTTAAAATTGCTTTTGTAGAAAACTTAGATACGACGTCACCGACTCCACTTGAGAACATAATCATAATACGTGTTTTTATAGAGTCTGCATTATTTTCGATTTCTTCTTTCGTCACGCCGAATACTTCGTTAATTTCGTCTTCAATTTCTGTCATATATTTAACGTCTGTTCCTAAATCGAGTAAAGGGACAGGTAAAGCTGCTGCAATTCCAGATTTAATTGCTTTCTTTTTAACGAGTTCACGTGCGATTTCTATTTTTTCATTTAATAATTGTTCACTATATTCGTACATGTAAATTCCTCCATGTTATTTATTCTTCTCTGTGAGTAATGTTAACACAATGAATGCAGCTAAACTTGAAGTACGCTCATTGATATCAAGTGGTGGCGATACTTCTGAAACGTCAAATGACGTTAAATTGTTTAACGTTCCGAAATATTTCACTGTCGAAACGACTTCTTCAGCAGTAAATCCGTTTGGTGACGGCGCACTCGTTCCAGGTGCCACTCCTTCTTGAACGCTATCCATACATAGCGTCATGAAGACGTGATCATAGTTTTCGAGTTCACCTTTAATTGTGTCAAGTAGTGATTCGTTTTGTCGTACTTCGTCGAGCGTCCAGTATTTCACACCGAATTCATCTGCAGTTTCAAATAATGTTAACGTGTTTCCGAGTTGTTGTATTCCGATGACGTAATAATCGATATTGTCGTCTTCAGAAAGCATTTCATAAAACATCGTGCCGGAACTTTTACGTTCTTTTCTAAGATCAAAGTGGGCATCTAAATTTAAAACGGCAATTTTTTCTTCTTTAAACGCATCTCTTACGCCTAGGTAATGCCCGTAAACTGTTTCGTGACCGCCACCTAAGATGACAGTGAAGTTATCATTTTGAAGAAGTTTTGATACGACATTCCCGAGTTGTTGTTGGGACGCTTCTAAATCTTCGGTACCCTCAATACTACCAATGTCATAAACATCATTCATGTACGCCATTGACGACATTCTCTCACGAATTTTAGTCGGTGCTTCTTTCGCACCGACTCTTCCTTTATTTCGTTTCACACCTTCGTCAGACATAAATCCGACGATGACGTCTGACTTTGTTTCATTCGTATACGACTGAACGACTTGGTGGAAACGTTCTTTACGATCTGAATCAATGCGACCTGTATATTCGTGTTTAATCATTTCTCTCACCTCTAAATGTTTTAAATATACTCATTAAAAGAAGTGGCGTTGTCAGTAACACGAGCGAGATATTCAAAGGTAATATAAAAATGCTTAACTCGACATCTCTAAATAATGTTATAAAGAGACTCGTCGTTACTTTTAGCCATAAAGCGACGATGATAATCATTTGTCTGTTGTATGCTTTATCTTTTAACGTATTAAGCACTGTAAATAAAATGTACAGTACCGCAAGCATAAACGTTAACGCTAAGTTAAACCACTCGTACATATATTTCACATTTGAAATTTTAAATAGCCCTTCAAAGACGACGCTGTTACGGTTATTAAATTCTAAAAAGATAACGATTAAAGTCAAGAATCCAAAGACGAGTTCAAAGTAATTCACTTTAAGCCAGCGGATCGGCTGGATTTCAAAAAAGTTATAAAAAGCGTTAATTGCTTTGTCACGCACACGGTACACGGCATGCATAAACGTAAAGTATTTGTTGACGTCTACGTTTAACTTAATTTTACGTCTCGCGTGAACGCGTGACATTTCTCGTTCTTCATCTTTAACTGGTCGTTTTAAAATGTTTTCTGATTTAGATAAAAAGACACCGACTGATAGAGTGAGTAATGCGAGTGTCCACGTCATCGTGTAGTACATGTTGATCGATAATACGTCTGTTGGACGAAGCCCAGAATCGATATTAGAGTACACGCTATTTTGCGTAACAAAATAAGCCACACTGTAAAAGAATAAAATGACTAAATATTGTGCTTTACGATATGTTTTATCGAAATACTCATTAAAGACGTTATAAATCATATGTACACTAAACGCTAGTAAAAATAAAATACTGCTCCATCCGTATACGTGTGACATTAAAAATGTCGACCATAAAAACATGACAAACGTTAAACCAAAAAAGAATACGATAAAACGACGGTCGTAAGCTGTCGTTCTATTCATTACTTTCGCAAACTTAAACATCAGTAGTCCGAGTCCGACAAGGACAACACCTGACAGTAACGTAATCAGTAAAGAATGCTGAAATACAATACCTAAAATATTTTTAAGCTCTATAAAAA
>NZ_KV820866.1:0-388 GCF_001815515.1 Nosocomiicoccus sp. HMSC059G07 | reverse complement strand
CTTTCGCAAACTTAAACATCAGTAGTCCGAGTCCAACAAGGACAACACCTGACAGTAACGTAATTAGTAGAGAATGCTGAAACACAATACCTAAAATATTTTTAAGCTCTATAAAAAATATATTTATAAAATCAAATACGTTTTTAATCTTTTCCCCGGAAATATCTTGTTTATTTGTAATACTTTTAAAGTTAATTAATATAAACAATCCTTGTATAAGAAAAAATACGCCAAGTAGCGTACAAACAATTGTTTCTTTGTGGTCATTAAATCGTTTATACATGACTTCACCTCTTTAAGTATTATACAGAAAAGAGTCATGTAAATCATCAAATAAAAAGACGAGCTATTGCTCGTCTCAGATTGTAGACGAACCTTTTTTTCAAAT
>NZ_KV820865.1:99565-108745 GCF_001815515.1 Nosocomiicoccus sp. HMSC059G07 | reverse complement strand
CATCTCATAAGAGACTTTGTCTACAGCCTGAAACGAGCACTTTTACAGTGCTCGTTTTAATATTATGATTTTATATTTGGATTTATTTTTTCAAGTAGTTGTGGATCAAACACACCGCTTTTAATCATTTCAATTTCATGCTTATATGGGGGTTGTTTATCTTTTTTGTCTAAACCAACAAATGGTGTCTCTAAAATTTTCGGTAAATCTTTAAACGTTTCGTGATTGACGATATATTGTAATGCGTCAAATCCGATATGACCGAAACCATAGTTCTCATGACGGTCTTTTTTCGCGCCGACTTCGTTTTTAGAATCGTTCACGTGAACGACTTTAATACGATCGACTCCGATTGTTTTATCAAATTCATTGAGTACACCGTCAAAGTCATTTTTAATGTCATATCCTGAGTCGTGAACGTGACACGTATCAAACGTAACGCTTAAACGCTCGTTGTGAGTGACCCCGTCAATTATACGCGCGATTTCTTCAAAGTTACGACCGATTTCTGATCCTTTACCAGCCATCGTCTCTAAAGCGATTTGTACGTCGTGTTTTTCTTCTAAAACGATGTTTAAACCTTTAATAATCGATTCTATTCCAGCGTCTACACCCGCACCAACGTGTGCTCCAGGGTGAAGTACAATTTGTTTTGAACCAATTGCTTCAGTACGCGCGATTTCATTAATTAAAAACTCAACACCTAAGTCAAACACGCCTTCACGAGTAGTGTTTGCGATGTTTATGATATATGGTGCGTGTACGACGATGTCTTTCATACCGTACGCTTTAATGAGTTCTTGTCCTCTTTCGATATTTAACTCTTCAATCGGTTTTCTTCTCGTGTTTTGTGGTGCACCTGTATAAATCATAAATGTATTTTCACCGTAAGAATGTGCAGTTTCAACTGCGCCTTCTAACATTTTTTTACCATTCATCGGTACGTGTGATCCGATTAACATATTATCTTACCTCTTTTTATTTCTTCTTTTTTGATTTTGCGCATATTGTTTACGCTTGTCTTTTTTCAGTTGTTCTAGTTGTTGTTTCATTTTCTTTTTATAACCTGGTTTTACTTTTTTTGGTTTACGTACTTTATATGAAACATCCTCATCTAAGCGAACTTCTTTACGACGTCTCGTATCACGTTTGTTTCGCTTTTTAATCGGTTTAAGTTGACCGTTTATTAAGTCTTCATGTTCAAAAGTGAATCCTTTTTCTTCAATTTGATCGATTAAGTCTTCTTCGTTTGGATCATACAGTGTTATTGCAACACCTGTATACTCTCCTCGACCAACACGACCTACTCTATGAGTGAAGAATTCAATTTCTCTCGGGATATCATAATTAATAACGTGTGACGCTCCGTCAAAATCTAAACCACGTGCAGCTAAATCACTTGCTACGACGTAGTGATAATCTAGATTATGGATTTGATGAATCATCTGCTTACGTTCTCTCGGCTTTAAACCACCGTGGAATAACCCAACGTTTACCCCATTTTCTAAAAGAAATTCATATAACTCATCTGCACGTTCGCGTGTATTTGCGAAAATAAATCCTAAATACGGTGTAATCGATTGTGTCAGTTCTAATACTTTATTGTTCTTATCTTTACTACGAACTGGAATTAAACTGTAATGGATATTAGTTTTTTGACGTGTATTGTCAATTTCTAACACTTCTGTATGCGTTAAATACTTTTGTAAAAAGTGACGCAACTCATTTGGAATTGTCGCTGAAAACACTAAAAATTGTGCGGACGGATCCATCGCATTAGAAATTTGGTCAATCGTTTCTAAAAATCCTAAATCAATACTTAAATCTGCTTCATCAATGACGATTGACTTTGCTTCTGACACTTTTAAACTCGATGAATGAATGAGTTCTATTAATCTATTCGGAGTACCAATCGCAATATGCGGACTATTCTCAGCACGTGTTTTATCTCTTTCGAAATCTTTACCACCGATAAATAATTTCGCTTCAATTTTAGGGAAAGATTCTAATATATCCGTTGTCATATTATAAAGCTGACGTGCTAACTCTCTTGTTGGTGCGACTATAATTGACTGTACTTTCTTTTCATCCACTTGAATGTTATTAATAATCGGTAATAAAAACGCATGGCTTTTACCACTACCCGTTGAGCTTTGAACGATAACATTACTTCCTTTTAAAATTCTTGGAATAACTCTTTCTTGAACGAGAGTCGGATGAGTAAAGTGAATGTTATCAATTGCTTCAAGCATACCTTCTTTAAAATTAAATCTTTTGAATGCGTTCATATTCTCACCTATTTCTATTTTAACTCGCACTATATTATACATGAACATCGACTTTTAAGATACCACTAGTGATTCATTTGAATTCAATTAATAATGATATATAATCAATGAAGAGGAGGCATCTGAATGGATATAATTAAAATTTCACCACGTGGATATTGTTACGGTGTCGTCGATGCAATGGTTATTGCCAAAAATGCATCTCTAGATAAGACATTACCTAGACCGATTTATATATTAGGGATGATCGTTCACAATAAACACGTGACTGATGCATTTGAAGATGAAGGGATTATCACATTAGATGGTGAGAATCGCTTAGAAATATTAGAACAAATCGAAGAAGGTACCGTAATCTTTACTGCACATGGTGTGTCACCAGAAGTAAAAAGACGCGCAAAAGAAAAGGGATTAACGTGTATTGATGCGACGTGTCCAGATGTTCAATTTACCCACGATTTAATTTCGAACAAAACAAAAGAAGGTTACGAAGTGATATATATCGGTAAAAAAGGACATCCAGAACCAGAAGGTGCAGTCGGTGTTGCACCAGAAGAGGTCCACTTAATCGAAACGATTGAAGACATTCAATTACTTCCAAATCGTTTACATGATAAAAAACTAATCGTCACGAACCAAACGACGATGAGTCAGTGGGATGTTCAGCATATTATGAATGCATTAAAAGAAGAATTCCCACATATCGAAGTTCATAGAGAAATATGTATGGCAACACAAGTTCGTCAAGAAGCGGTTGCAGAACAAGCAAAAGACGCAGATCTTTTAATTGTCGTTGGAGATCCAAAGAGTAATAACTCTAACCGACTCGCTCAAGTTTCAAAAGAAATTGCACATACGAATGCGTACCGTATCTCGTCACTCTCTGATTTAAAACTCGAGTGGTTAGATGGAGTTGAAACAGTAGCGGTGACTGCAGGTGCTTCAACACCAACACAAATTGTTAAAGAAGTCATTGACTACTTATCAAACTACGATAAAGAAAATGTAGTAGAGCCAACTTCTACTGTACCTAGAGAAAAAATATTGCCAAATATTAAAAATCCAAAACCAGTTAAAATACTAGACTAACTTATACGGCTGTATTGTTACAGCCGTATTTTATTTTTAATGAACAGATGAACTAGAATTAAACATTGCATTATTCAACACTATTTCTGTATAATTATAACCATCATTAACTAACGAGGTGAATTTATGGAGAAACAAGAAACAAAACAAAAGTTTCAAATGCCACACATTTACGTTATTCTATTTATTATTATCTTGCTTGCATCAGTAGCGTCTTACATTATTCCAGCAGGTACATTCGATCGTGAAGAAGTAAATGGAATTAACGTAATTATTGCAGATACGTTCCACTATATCGACCAAGCACCGGTTACTTTCATGGAATTTATGACAGCGATTCCAAGAGGAATTCAAGAAACTGTTATTATCATATTCGGTATTTTAGCAATTGGTGCGATGTTTGGTGTCATTGAAAAAGCTGGAATTATCGATGTTATTTTAAACTTCCTAATTAAAACATTTGGAAACAAAGGTTTACTTATCGTTCCTGTAATTTCCTTTGTACTTGCACTATTCGTTGCGATGACAGGAATGATTGAAGCATCACTCATTTTCTTACCAGCATTGCTACCCCTATTTTTAAAATTTGGGTATGACCGTATTGCATCAACAGCAATTATATTAATATCAACTGTCATTGGATTTGCTTGTGGTTTAACAACTGCTGCAAACGTCGGTACAGCACATACGATTGCTGAGCTTCCATTATTCTCTGGTCTATGGTACCGTGCAATCGCATTAGTAATTATGCTCACTGTTGGTATTATCTTTGTCAGTCGTTATATTAAAAAAGTACAAAAAAATCCAGAGGCTTCACTTGTTACAGATAACGTTGACAATAGTGAATTTGTAAAAGAAAAAGTCGAATATCCAAAATCAGAGACAAGAACAGTTATTGCAACATTCGTATTAATTGTTTTACTCGTTTTAATGGCATTTATGATTTTCCAATATAAATGGTACTTCTTAGAATTAGGTGGTTACTATATCTTTAGTGGTATTTTAATCGGTCTAATTGCAGGATTAAAGCCATCTAAAATTGCTGAATATATGAATGACGGTATGCGTATGATCTTACTCGGAGCATTCATCGTTGGGGTTGCGAGAGCAATTTCTGTAGTCTTAGCAGATGGTATGATTATGGACACAATTGTATACGGATTAAGTAAAATCGTAGTACTTTTACCTGAATCAATAATTCCAGTTGCAATGATGGTTGTCCAAGGGTTAATTAACTTCTTAATCCCTTCAGGTAGTGGACAAGCAGCTGCGACGATGCCTATTATTATCGGAATTGTCGACTTAACAGAAATGACAAGACAAACTGCCGTACTTGCATTCCTATTTGGTGATGGGTTCTCAAATATTTTCTACCCAACATCAGGATACTTCATGGCAGCATTAGCAATTGCAAAAATTAAATATACAGACTGGATCAAATTCATTTGGCCGTTACTAATTATTTGGTACACAATCGGTGCGATATTACTCGTCATCGCGTACTTCATCAACTACGGTCCAATGTAATAACAAAATCTCTTAAGTGAAATCACTTAAGAGATTTTTTAATCCTCAAATTTTAATGAACAAAAACAATTAATAATGTATAATTAAAATGAAATAAATAACTAGAACTTAGTACTAATAATAACTTTAAATTAATAAATATATATATTTAAAAATATGATATTGGAGGTACTAGTTATGAGGTACAAGTTACTACTATCACTACTCGCCCTTTCGATTATTATTGTCATTAGCGCTTGTTCAACAAATACTAATGATGAAAGTAAAAACGAAACAAAGAACCAAGCAACAGAGAGTGAGACAGCAACGAAAGAAATTGAGCTCGATGAGGATGGCAATCCTGTTCCGTTTAGCTCCGTTTTAAAAGACTTAGACAGCTATTCTGAAGAAGAGCAAGCACTTATTAATCGCGGTAGAGAGTTAAGTGACCACACTGCTGATTTATTACCAAATAACGTTGGCAACAGATTATCATGTGCAAGCTGTCACGCTCAAAGCGGTATCGGTGACGCTGTCAACATGATCGGAGTCACAAAACGATTCCCACAATACTCTAAGCGTGAAGGTCGAGAAGTTACGTTAGAAGAACGTATTAACGGTTGTTTCATCAGAAGTATGAACGGTACTGAACTCGATGAAGATTCAGAAGAGATGAAAGCATTTATTGCCTTCTATGAATATATCAGTGATGGTGTTGAAGGCGAAGAATATCCATTTATGACTACTAAGTTAGCTTCTGAAGAACTACCTGAACCAAACGTGAGCAATGGTGAAGCTTTAATGGAACGTTTTAACTGTACAACATGTCACGGTGATCCACTTGCTGACAATGCACACTTAACTGGACCAGCATTATATGGAGAACATTCATTTAATGATGGTGCTGGAATGGCTAGATTACAACAAATGCATGGTTACTTAAAACGCTACATGCCGCTCGGTCAACCTGGTACTTTAACTGACCAAGAAGCAGCAGACCTTGCTGGTTATTTACTCATGCAGGATCGACCAGAATTTAAAGGTGAAAACTTGTTCCCTGAAGGAAAGCCAGATGACTACTTCAACAAAGAAACACGTGAAAAGATTAAAAACGGCAAAATGAAATGGACTGACTTTAAAGCAGTTCAAAAATATAACGAGAATAATTAGTAATGAATAAAGCAGATGCGTCGGCATCTGCTTCTTTTTAATAAATAAATGGATTCGTATTGATGTTTGTTGCTACTACTTTTAAATCTATTTTTTCAGCTAATTTATTTTTTAATCCGTCGATCATCATATATTCTAAATAATGTCCAGCATCGATTAAATTAAATCCTTCTTCTTTTGCATCGAATGCTTCGTGGTATTTAATGTCTCCAGTTATGAGGCAATCTGCTTGTCTCATCGCTTGAGAGATAAAGCTCGCACCACTGCCACCAACTATCGCAACACGCGCTAATTTTTCGTCATTACCTTTTACGACATTAACGATTGGTGTCTTTGATGATGTCTTTATTTGTTTAACTAAAGCATCCATTGTGCCGTTAAATTCAGCAACTACACCGAGACCGTTACTTGTTGGTTTTGTAATCGTAAATACGTCATATGCTGGCTCTTCATATGGATGTGCTTCGATCATTTTTAATATTTTATCCGTACTTCCGTCGAATATTGCTTCAATGATGACTTCATCTACGTACTCTAATTCATTATGCGTTCCAATTGTAGGATTAGCATGTTCATTTGGTCTAAATTGACCTTGAACGTCATATTCAAAGAAACATTCGCTATAGTCTCCTTGATTACCAAATCCAATGTCGCTTAACTCCTTTTTAAACGTTTCTTTATCTTCTTTAGGAATATTCACGCGTAACTTGTATGATACCTCATCATGTCGAATTAAAGGAGATATGACTTTTAGACCAAGAGTTTCTGCAATCATAACACTTACCCCATCATCTTGATGGTCAAGGTTTGTGTGCATTGCGATTAAATTCATATCATTTTTTATAAGGGTTTTTATAATTTTTGATTGATAACTATCATCGAGCTTAGAAATCTTTGGAAAAATGATTGGATGATGCGCGATAATTGTATTCACATTTTCATTAAGTGCCTCATCAATAACGTCTACATTACAGTCAAGTGTCGTCATAATCCCTGTGACTATATTATCATTTGAACCAACGAGAAGACCGACGTTATCCCAGTCTTCAGCATCTTTAAACGGTGCAACTGTATTAAGAACTGCCATTAACTCTTTAATATTCATGATTAATCACCTGATTAATTAAATTTATGTCGTTCGTAATCTCTTCTAACTTATCTGTTTTTTTACTCGATTGTTCAATTTGACTTTTAATATGCTGTAGGTGTTCTTTATCTTTTTGTAATTTTAATAAAAAAAGATCTGTTCTATCTTTTAAATTGATAGGTCCAAATTTAAACTCTAAATCACTCAAATCGTCTTCACCATATTCAAATACGATGAGTTCATAAAATTTATTATTATAGAAGTTTATTTCTTCAGAGATAATTTTATAGTTTAAATTGGCCATCTCACGCCTAACAGATTCACCATAAACATTTGAGCTTACTACAAACCTCGGCGTATTATTTAAATAACTTATGCCTTCTTTTATAATAGACGCGATTAAAGGACCGCCCATACCACAAATCGTAATAGTATCAAACTGTTCATCTTTTTGAATAACAGATAAACCAGACCCTAGTCTCACATCGATTTTATCGTCAAATTTATATCCTTTAACATTCGATTTTGAGTTTTCAAACGGTCCTTTAACAACTTCACCTGCTACGGCATATTTAATTTTGTTTTGTTCTATTAAATAAATAGGTAAATACGCATGGTCACTACCGACGTCTAACAATCTTTCTCCAACAACGTATTTACTTACTGCTTTTAGTCTCGTGTCAATCATTATGTTCACCTAATTTAAAAAAACTCCTACATCAAATGTAGGAGTTATAATTTCAATTATTTATTACTTAGTAAAGAATTCATAAATTGCGTCGATTTCTTCATCTGAAATTTGACTTTCAGAGAACGCTGGCATTGCAGTTCCTTCAATACCATTTCTAACATCTTTAACAAATGTTTCTTTGTCAACGCCAGTTCCAGCTAAAGCAGGACCCATACCACCAGAGAAGTCTTGACCGTGACAAGACGAACAGTTATCTTTTGCTACGCTTTCACCATCAGCATCTCCAGAAGATGCGTTATCTCCGTCTTGTTGTTCAGTTCCGTTATCAGCAGTATCTTCACCATCATCAGTAGCTCCGTACGAAGAAAGTAAGAATACAAGTCCGACACCTAGGAAGATGATCAGTAAGAATGGGATAATTGGATTCTTGTTCATTAAATTTCCCTCCCCTTATAATTAGCATATTCTTATTCAATTGTATACTACTTGCAAGTAAATTCCAACGAGTTTTTTTAGTAATTATACACTTTGTTCACAATTAATCCATAAAATCTTTAAGTTTTTTAGATCGAGATGGGTGACGTAGTTTTCTTAACGCTTTCGCTTCGATTTGACGTATACGTTCTCGTGTCACTCCAAACACTTTACCAACCTCTTCTAACGTACGAGTACGTCCGTCATCTAAACCAAAACGAAGACGTAATACATTCTCTTCACGGTCCGTTAACGTATCAAGTACATCTTCTAATTGATCTTTAAGCATTTCATATGCTGCGTGGTCTGATGGACTTTGTGCTTCAACGTCTTCGATGAAATCACCAAGGTGAGAGTCATCTTCTTCACCAATCGGAGTCTCAAGAGAAACTGGTTCTTGTGAGATTTTTAAAATTTCTCTCACTCTATCAGCTGTAATGTCCATTTCTTCTCCAATTTCTTCAGGTGTTGGTTCACGCCCTAAATCTTGAAGTAATTGTCTTTGAATACGAATGAGTTTGTTAATCGTTTCAACCATATGAACAGGGATACGAATTGTTCTCGCTTGGTCAGCAATCGCACGCGTAATCGCTTGACGAATCCACCACGTTGCATACGTAGAGAATTTAAACCCTTTCGTAAAGTCGAATTTTTCAACAGCTTTAATGAGTCCCATATTACCTTCTTGAATAAGATCAAGGAATAACATCCCACGACCGACATAACGCTTAGCAATACTCACTACAAGACGTAAGTTTGCTTCTGCTAATTTATTTTTAGCCTCTAAGTCTCCCTCTTCAATGCGTTTTGCGAGTTCAACTTCTTCTTGAGCTGTTAATAGATCTACGCGTCCGATTTCTTTTAAATACATACGT
>NZ_KV820865.1:56054-99465 GCF_001815515.1 Nosocomiicoccus sp. HMSC059G07 | reverse complement strand
AAAGTCGAACTTTTCAACAGCTTTAATAAGACCCATATTCCCTTCCTGAATAAGATCTAAGAATAGCATCCCACGACCAACATAACGTTTTGCAATACTGACTACGAGACGTAAGTTTGCTTCAGCTAATTTATTTTTCGCCTCTAAGTCTCCCGCTTCAATACGCTTAGCGAGTTCGACTTCTTCTTGAGCCGTTAATAAATCTACGCGTCCGATTTCTTTTAAATACATACGTACTGGATCGTTAATTTTAATACCGACCGGTGCAGACATATCACGTACGTCTAATTTATCATCTTTATCTTCAGCGTCTTTTTCGTTAACAAGTTCAATCTCTGCAGTATGAATTTGCTCAAAAAATTCATCCATTGCATCAGAGTCTAAGTCAAAATTTTGTAACTTATCGGCAATTTCTTCGTGAGATAACTCACCTTCTTGTTTTCCCTTTTCTAATAGGAACTGTTTTACAGACTCAATATTCGTCATATCTAGTTCATTTTCATCTAATGATAGCGTCTTTTTAACAGACATTGAAATCCCCCTAATTTATTTTGACTTTGGAAATTTTTGGAGTTCTATTAATTGATTAAAGAGTTCTAACGCTCGCTCATCATCTCCAATGAGTTCAGCTTGCTCAATTTCTTTGATCAGATTATTTTTCTTCCCACTACTTGAACTTATACCACAAATCGCCTGTACATAATCATTTAATTCTTGCTCTTCTAAGACAGGTAAATCAGTCGCGATAATGTTTTCTAAGCAAGTGATTAATTCGGGTTCAATATAAGATAAAAACATCTGTTTATCAAATGTATCGAATTCGCTAAAATATTCCAGTAATTTATATATTATATCATAATACCCACTTGTTTGAAATAAATCTAACTTAAAATTAGAGTTGAAATACTGCATTCTCTGTTTACTGTTGATTAATGTATGCATAATGTGTTTCTCTTTAAATTCACGAGACGTTACACGTGTTACTTTTGGACTATTAAAGTTTTGCTTATTGTTTTGTCGACGCTCTTTATTAGGTAATTGTCGATGGATAAGTTCTTCCTCTACTTCATAAAGTTCAGAAATCTGTTTAACAAGTCGACTTTTTTCCACCTCATTATCGATATATTTTAATAGTTGAATCGAATGATTTAAGTACTCAGAAAACTTTAAGTCATTTCGTTTTGAATGTTTAAGTTTTTCTTTCGCATCATAAATAATAAAGTGTTCTCTAGTTTCATAAATATATTTCTCAAATGATTCTTCGCCGTGTTTTTCTATAAACTCATCCGGGTCCATACCAGTTTGTAGTGGTATGACATATGGATTACCTTTTTGTTCGAGTATCTTTTCTCCAACTGATCGTGTTGCATTTTTACCCGCCTCGTCTCCGTCGAACATTAAAGTAATATTTTTAGAGACTCGCTTTAAAATTTCAATTTGCTTTAAAGACACACTCGTACCCATCGTTGCCACGACGTTTTTTATAGACGTATTTTTTACTTTTAATACATCCATATGTCCTTCCATTAAAATAACTTCTTTTTCATCTTGGATTACTTTATAAGCGTCAGATAAATTAAAAATAATCGAGCTTTTATGGAAGATGTCTGTTTCAGGTGAGTTTAAATATTTCGGTGTATCATCACCTAACGCTCGTGCTGTAAAAGCGACATATTTACCTTTATGATTTTTAATCGGTATCATAATACGGTTTCTAAATCGGTCAAAGTACTCGAACGTCTCTTCGTTTCGTGCAACGAGACCAGCTTGGTACATCATCTCTTTAGAGAACTTTAGATTTTCTAATAGCTGAATAGCACTATCTTTTATATTTGGAGCAAAACCGATCTTTTCCTTTTTGATTTGTTCGAGTGTAAAACCTCTCTTTAATAAATAGTTCAGTGCTTCTTTCCCTTCAGCAGTTGACACTAAAATATTATGATAGTTATCTACCATAATCTCATGCATTTTAATGAGTTGAAGCTCTTTTGAATTCACATTCGTTTGTTTATGTTTAACTTTAATACCCGAACGCTCGCCAAGAGATTGTAATGCTTCATTGAAGGGAAGATTTTCCATCTCCATATAAAAATCAATTACTGATCCATTTGCTCTACAACCGAAGCAATAATAACTTCCCGTATCTTTATAAACGTTAAAAGAAGGTGTTTTTTCGTTATGAAATGGACAAAGCCCAACGTAGTTATTACCTCTTTTTTCTAAATCAACATATTCTGAAATGAGATTTACAATGTCAGTAGATTCTTTTACTTGATCCACTACAGATTTTTCTGCCATTCAATACACCTCTATAAATTCATAATTCTAATAATCTCACTCGCGGTTTCTTCTATCGCTTTATTTGTAACATTGATTGTACAGCAACCAATTTTTTTAACTGTTTGATGGAAATACTCGAGTTCCGCTTCGATTCTTTCGTTTTGCCCGTATTTAGCATTTTCAAGTAAACCAAGTTGCTCGAGTCGTCTTTTTCGGATTTCAAACAGTGAAGATGGATCAATTTCTAAACCGATACATTTATTAGGGTCGATTTCAAATAGTTGTTCTGGTAATTCGACTTCTGGGACAAGTGCAATATTAACAACTTTATATCCCCTATATGCTAAAAACTGTGAAAGTGGTGTTTTAGATGTTCTCGAAACACCAATTAATACGATATCTGCATATTTTAAACCAGATGGGTCTCTACCATCGTCATAACGTACTGCGAATTCAATCGCTTCTATCTTTTTGAAATAGTCCGCGTCGAGTTTATGGACACGACCAGGTTCATATAACGGTCCATCCTCTAGTTTTTCTTTCAGCATATCCATAACGGGTGTCATAACGTCTACAAATGGAATATTGAGTTGTGTTAGTTTCTCTACAATATACTTTGAAAGCTCTGGTTTAATGAATGTGAAAATTACAACGACATTATCTAATTTAATCGATTGAATGAAATTATCGATATCCTTTATATCTGTTAAATGCGCATATCTTTTTAAATTAGTTTCTTCTACTACAACATCAAACTGAGATAGTGCTGCTCGTGCAACTACTTCTCCAGTTTCACCAATAGAATCTGATGCAATGACTATTTTTAAATTTTTCACGTATGATCATTCCTTTATAAAACGATAGATATATGTGTGATTGATACGTTTTGTTGCATTGTGAATACTTTAATTATATAATATATGTGACAGCGAGTTAAGAGTAGTGAAAGCTTAACGCATAAATTGGCATATAAAAGTAAATAACGAAATGAAGTAATTTTAAATTATAAATAAGGGTGGAACCGCGAGTATATACTCGCCCCTGGGTAACATTTTTTTGTTATCCAGTTTTTTTATGTAAAAGGAGAATGAAAATGTCAGAAGAAAAAAAGTACTCAATGGAAGAAATTGTAAACTTCGCGAAAACGAGAGGTTTTGTGTTCCCTGGTTCTGAAATCTATGGTGGTCTTGCGAACACTTGGGATTACGGTCCACTTGGAATCGAATTAAAAAACAACGTCAAACAACAATGGTGGAAAAAATTCATTCAAGAATCTCCATATAACGTTGGAATCGATGCATCTATTTTAATGAACCCTAAAGTATGGGAAGCATCAGGTCACTTAGAAAACTTTAACGACCCGATGATCGACTGTAAAGCATGTAAAGCACGTCTTCGTGCAGATAAGCTGATTGAAGAACATATGCATAAAACAGACGATAGCTTTGTTGCTGATGGTATGGAATTCGATGAGATGAGTAAACTCATTGACGATGAAGGTATTAACTGTCCAGTGTGTGGTGCACATGACTTTACTGAAATTCGTCAATTTAACTTAATGTTTAAAACGAGCCAAGGGGTAACAGAAGATTCTTCTACAGATATTTTCTTACGTCCTGAAACAGCTCAAGGAATTTTCGTTAACTTTAGAAATGTACAACGTTCGATGCGTAAAAAATTACCATTTGGTATCGGTCAAATTGGTAAATCATTCCGTAACGAAATTACTCCAGGTAACTTTACGTTCCGTACGCGTGAATTCGACCAAATGGAATTACAGTTCTTCTGTAAACCAGGTACTGAATTAAAGTGGTTTGATTACTGGAGAGATTTTGCTGAGACTTGGTTAAAAGACTTAGATATTGATATGGATAAAATTAGAATTCGTGCACACGATGAAGATGAGTTATCACACTACTCTAACTCTACAGTTGACTTTGAGTACTTATTCCCATTCGGCTGGGGAGAGTTATGGGGTATCGCATCTCGTACAGACTTCGACTTATCTAAACATATGGAGTTCTCTGGTGTTGATTTTAAATACCATGATCCAGAAACGAACGAAAAATACGTACCATTTGTTATCGAGCCGTCACTCGGTTTAGACCGTATGACACTTGCATTTTTAGTCGATGCATATGAAGTTGAAGACTTAGGTGAAGGTCAAGAGCGTAACGTCTTAAAGTTACACCATAAGCTTGCACCTTTTAAAGCAGCAGTTTTACCACTATCTAAAAAGTTAAGTGAAGATGCAATGAAAGTATACGAGCAACTTGCTCCTGACTTCAACATCGAATTTGATGAAAGTCAATCTATCGGTAAACGTTACCGTCGTCAAGACGAAATCGGTACACCGTATTGTATTACATTTGACTTCGACTCTGTTGAAGACAATAAAGTAACAGTACGTGACAGAGATACGATGGAACAAGAACGTATCGCTATCGCTGACTTAAATGACTACTTAAAAGATAAAATGAAATAATAATAAAGCAGTGACGTAAATAATTTACGACACTGCTTTTATATTTGAAGTAACTTTCTCGTTTTAAAAAATTCTCCGGTATATTCTTGAAACAACATATCGACAAATTTAAAAAGCTTCTTTCCGTCTTCTTCATCGATATTGATAGAGTTTAAATGTTCGACTTGAACGTGCTTTAAAAATGCTGCTAAATAGATTGAGCGGCTACTCACATATACTGAGCGCTCTAAATGTTCTTCATCATAATGATCATTACATATGACTCCGTGGTATTTAAACGAATATCGGTTCATATTTTCATAACTATAACTGCCACATAATACACATTTGTCAACATTTAATAGTGCACCGTACATTGGAAATAGTTTTATAATGACAAAACTTAACACCGAATATTTTTCATTTTTTTCATCGAGTAGTTTAAACGCTTGATGCATTAGTCGGTATAACGACGGATCAGCGACTTCTTCATCGGTTACTCGACTAATGAGTTCAACGATATAACTCGCTATCGTATACGTGTCAAAATCACTATTAATGTTGTTGTAACTATCGATAATATCAATTTCTGTTAACGTGCCCATACCTCGATGTCTTGAATACGTAAATAACGTATGTTTATATCCTTGTTTTAAACTATTAAACGGACTTCTTGGCTTGTTAAATCCACGTGCCATTAACGGTACAAGTGCACCATGCTCACTGAGTACTGTGATAATTTTACTCGATTCACTGTAATTCGTTTGTCGAATCATGAATCCTTTATTTTGGTGGATCAAACTATCACCTAATATTCTTCATCTTTATAGCCTAAACTTCTAATAAATTGAGGTTTGTTTCTCCAGTCTTTTTGGACTTTTACCCATAATTCTAAATACACTTTATCTCCAAGTAATGCTTCGATATCTTTACGTGCAAGCGTTCCAACACGCTTTAGCATCTTGCCACCTTTACCGATGACCATTCCTTTTTGAGAATCACGTTCGACGTATATCGTCGCTTCAACTTTTACTTTTTCACCGTCATTTTCTCGCTTCATCTTCGTCACTTCGACTCCAATTGAATGTGGAATTTCTTGATCAGTTAAAAGTAAAATCTTTTCACGAATTAACTCTGAAACGATAAAGTGCTCTGGATGATCCGTAATTCTGTCTTTTGGATAATACATTGGTCCTTCTTCAAGATGAGTTTCGATAACATCTAATAATTGACCAGTATTTGTACCTTGTAACGCACTGATTGGTACGACATCACTAAATTCAAAATCAGTCGTATATCGTTTAATAATTTCTGGCAACTCATCTGGGTGAATTAAATCGATCTTATTGATGACTAAAATAACAGGTGTATCTGTATCTCTAATCATATTCATGACGAATTCGTCCCCAGGACCTTTTTTCTCAGTTGCATTTACGACGAATAAAATAACTTCTGTTTCACGTAGCGTTCGTTTAGCAACGCGCATCATATGTTCACCGAGTTGATGTTTTGGTTTATGAATTCCAGGTGTGTCGATAAAAATCATTTGTGCTGTTTCTGTCGTATACACACCTTGAATTTTATTTCTCGTCGTTTGTGGTTTATCACTCATAATCGCGACTTTTTGACCGAGTACGTGATTCATAAATGTCGATTTACCGACGTTTGGTCTCCCGACGATCGTAATAAAACCAGATTTAAAAGTTGACATTAATCCATATCCCTTCCGCTAAATCCTAATGGTAACAATTCATCGACTGTCTTTTTAATACAGCGCTTATCTTTACTTAGCATATAGACCGGCATATCATCATGAGTCAGTTCTTTTAACACTTGACGACAAACACCACATGGACTCGCTGGATCTTTAGCATCTGTAATTACGACACATGCTTTAAACTTTGTAATCCCTCTTGCATATGCAGAAACGAGTGCCGTACGTTCTGCGCAAATTGTCGCTGGATATGATGCGTTTTCGATGTTTGCACCGTACACATATTCATCGTCTTCAGTAATAAGTAACGCACCAACGTTAAATTCAGAATACGGTGTATAAGCGTTTTGTTGTGCTTTAATTACTTCATCGTACCATTCATCTTTAAAAATCCCATCATCAATAATTGCCATTTATAACACTCCTATCAATTTTAATAACTTTGGTAGTAATATGATTACACCAATTAAGGCTGCGTAAATACTCGAAAGTAATACTGCAAAACTTGCGATATCTTTTGCATATTTTGCATGTTGTTCAAAATCACTCGTTACGAGGTCAACGACCTCTTCGATTGCTGTATTTAAAGCCTCTGTAAGCAGCACTAAAAATATTGCACTAAGTATAAAGAGACATTCCGTCATATTAATCGATAAAAAATATGAAACGATGATGACAAACAATGCACTGACTAAATGTAAGACGTAATGAGAGTCTTTTGTAACGAGTCGTAGAAATCCAGCAAATGGATATTTAAACCGCTTCATGTTAATCTCTCGAGATTCCAAATTCATCTAATATTTCTTTTTGAAGACCGAACATTTCTTTTTCATCTGCTTCAGTCATGTGATCATATCCAAGTAAATGTAAAAATCCGTGTAAAGATAAAAACATTAATTCACGTTTATATGAGTGACCGTATTCTTCTGCTTGTTCTTTCGCACGATTTGTATTAATAATAATATCTCCAAGAGTTACTGGCATTCCTGGAATTTCTATATCATCACTTTCATCGTCTAAAAAGGCAAACGAAATCACGTCTGTCACTTCGTCTTTATTTCGATAATCTCTGTTAATTTCTTTTATTTCATCTTCTGAAACAAATGATATAGATACTTCAGCTTCTTCACTTTGTTTTAAAAACTCATATGAATAATTAAGTAGTGATTCTATATCTTCTTTTTCTAAATCTGATGAATAATTATCATCGTCCAAAAAATCAATCATTAACATTTAAATCACCTGCTTCATATGCGCGAATTATTCTTGATACAAGTGGGTGTCTCACAACGTCTTGATCTGTAAAGTGATTAATTTGAACGCCACGTACATTTCTTAATCGTTCTACACTCTCAATTAAGCCACTTCTCGTTTTACTCGGTAAGTCAATTTGTGTTTCGTCGCCTGTGACGACCATTTT
Organism: Nosocomiicoccus sp. HMSC059G07; assembly: GCF_001815515.1. Lineage (NCBI taxonomy): Bacteria > Bacillati > Bacillota > Bacilli > Caryophanales > Staphylococcaceae > Nosocomiicoccus > Nosocomiicoccus sp. HMSC059G07. The sequence continues at coordinate 91,587 of NZ_KV820865.1, read as the reverse complement.
AGAGCCGAATCCGAGACGTGTTAAAAACATCTTCATCTGCATCGAAGTTGTATTTTGTGCTTCATCTAATATGATAAATGCGTCATTTAGCGTACGCCCTCTCATATATGCAAGAGGAGCCACTTCAATAATACCACGTTCGATAAGTCGATCCGTATGTTCTTGACCTAAAATTGCATGTAGGCCGTCATATAACGGACGTAAATACGGGTCCACTTTTTCTTTTAAATCACCAGGTAAAAATCCTAGGTTTTCTCCTGCTTCGACTGCTGGTCTTGTTAATACGATTCTTTTAATATCATTATCTTTTAACATTTGGCACGCGATAACTACAGCTAAAAATGTTTTACCTGTACCTGCTGGTCCGATTCCAAAAGTTAAGTCGTTGTTTTTAATATGATTGACGTATATTTGTTGACCAGTTGTTTTTGCTCGAACTGGTTTACCTCTATAGTCTTTTGCGATCTCTTCTTTGTATAGATCTTCTAAATATTCTAACGTGTCTTTTTCTGCCATTTGAATTGCAGATTGTAAGTCACGTAAAGTTACTTGATGTCCTTGTTGTTTTACGCGAAGTAACGACGTTAAAATATTATAGATTTTTACTTCTGTTTCTTCATTATCACTTTTAATTTTAACTTCATGTCCATTTGAACGAATCTCAGCGTCATATTCATCTTCTAAAACTCGAATATGGGAATCGTTTACCCCTAAAATTTGTTGTGCGTCGTCCAAATTATCAAAATGTATCACTTTTGGCATGTACTAACCCTCTCTGTTTTGAAGTATAACTATTTTTTAGATTACCTAAAATATACCATAAATAGTGATATAACTATAGTCACGAACACTACATGGATGATTTCTAATATCCCAAGTTGCTTTGGTTTCCATCCTCTCCCGTAGACATAAACCGCTCTTATAAAACCAAATGTAAATGCGATACCGACTACCGGATGGTAAATAAAACCAGCTACCATAGTTATAAAATGATAAATAAATGACGCCCATTTATAAGTCGGATTGTTTTTCTCACGAATGACTGTTTTAACAACGAGTGCTGATCCAATGAAATATAGTGTCGATACAATCATCACAAAGTATAGATTAAACGTCATTGAATGAGTGTTTAAAAATCCTGTTGCTCCACCGGCTAAACTGAAAATGATAATTGCTGCTATATTATTCAGCATATTTCTTTCATCGCGTGTGTAGGAAAAATAAGCATTCAATATACCGAATGGAATCATACATAGGAAAAAGAAAATGACTCTATAATCAGTAACAATCGGATAAATTAGAATTAGAAGCGATAGACTCGTAAAAAGAAGCGCACTATTTAAAACTTCATATTCTTTACGTTTAATTCTTTTAAAAAAATAAAGTATATGATCAGCTGCAAAAAATATGAACAACCATCCGATAATGAAAAACAATTGAGAAACATGGAATCCTCCTGCAACTATTCCTAATATCGGAGGCATAAAAACCATCGCCCATGCACCGTGCTGGTTTTGCTTTTTAAATTTAAACTCCATTACTCACACCTCTCCTCCATTATACAATGAATACTCATGTAAACAAAAAAGAGCTAGGTAATTACCTAACTCTTCTCATCTTACTTTTCGGCGGACCGAGAATCTCTTTCATCACGATACCGTTAACGACTGCTTCTTTATCGAATGATAACTTTTTATTGTACGGACTATCGTCAAAGATAACTTGTTTTACTTCATCAGTTCCATTCGTGAGAACTGATTTTTCTTTATTTTTTTGTAGCTCTGCGACTCTCTTTTTCGCTTCATCCGCTTGACGCTGTCTTTCTTTGAGTCGTTCTTTTTCACGTTTATATTTGTCCTCAACGGCCTTTTTAGAAGTTTTGTCTAACTTAGGTTTTCCTTGTTGTGTTGTCGTCTCTTGCTTTAAGTCCGTAAATTCTTTTTTTAAACGTTTAAACTCGTCCACCGCTTCAGTTTTTGATTTTTGATATTTTTCATTTAGTTTATCAAAATCAATATTTCTTGGATTCTTAGATTGCTTTTCCTTTTCTTTAGCATCATTGAGATATGATATTATCCCACCAATAGCAAAAATTATTAATGGTACGAGTAACTCCATATTATCACTTACTCTTCTTCATTATATTTCGTTGGATCTGTCATCTTGTTAATAGAATCTCTCATTTTTGTGTCTGCTTCGATGTTCTTTAAATCGTAGTATTCACTTACAGTGATACGGCCTTCCTCTAAAGCTTTTGCAAATGCAAGTGGTACTCTAGATTCAGATTCTACTACTTTCGCGTGCATCTCTTGAACACGTGCTTTCATTTCTTGCTCTTCTGCTACTGCCATTGCACGGCGCTCTTCAGCTTTTGCTTGAGCGATATTTTTATCTGCCACAGCTTGTTCAGTTTGAAGGTCTGCACCGATGTTTTTACCGATATCTACGTCAGCGATATCGATCGATAGAATTTCAAACGCAGTTCCTGAGTCTAGTCCTTTTTCAAGTACAGTTTTTGAGATTAAATCTGGGTTTTCTAATACAACTGTGTGATGCTTTGAAGAACCGATTGTCGATACGATACCTTCACCAACACGTGCTACAATTGTTTCTTCACCGGCACCACCGACGAGACGGTCGATGTTGGCACGTACTGTAATACGCGCTTTCGCTTTTACTTCGATACCATTCATTGCAACACCGGCAATAAATGGCGTTTCGATAACTTTCGGGTTAACTGACATTTGAACTGCTTCTAAAACGTCACGGCCTGCTAAGTCAATTGCTGCACAGCGTTCAAACGTTAAGTTAATATCTGCACGTTGTGCCGCAATTAATGCATCAATTACTCTGTCTACGTTACCACCAGCTAAGTAGTGTGATTCTAATTGGTTTGTCGTTACGTCAATACCAGCTTTACGTGCTTTAATTAACGGTTCTACAACACGTTTTGGTTTAACTTTTCTTAAACGCATACCAATTAACGTAAATATACCAATCTTAACTCCAGCAGCTAATGCTGAAATCCATAATCCTACTGGAACAAAAGATAAAATAAACATTACCGCTATAAAAATAACGACAACGAATAATATAAGTGAGATTAAACCACCTGTCATTAATTATCCACCTCTTCATTTTTTATCGGTCTAACAACAATTCGAGTACCTTCAACGAAGATCACTTTTACTTTAACGTCTCTTTCTATAAAAGTTCCCTCTGCTACCGCATCAATTCTATTATCATCGATTATTACTGTTCCAGAAGGTCTTAATGGTACTGCAGTCACTCCTACTTTTCCAAGTAGATAAGAACGGTCATCAAATGAAGTATAACCACTTTCGCTGTCTGTCGCGTCTGTCAAGACAAAACGCTTCCATAATGGGACTCTCTTCTTTTTCATTTTGACTAAAACACCTACCTCTATCGCAACTAAAATGATAATGAGAAATACGATAACACTATAAAGCATTGGGTCATTCGTTATAAATATAATACTTATAAAGAGTAAAATCGTTCCGATGACGCCGAGTACTAATCCGAAGATAAAAAACTCTAAAACGATTAGTGCAGACGCAACTAATAGTAATAACAACGCAAACACACTCGACTCGTTTACGAGTATATGTCCGAGATAAAATGTGAAGATCGAAAATATACTCAGTACACCAACGAAATTAATTTTGTGTGAAAAGAGTTGATATGTAAGTCCTAGAAAGAACGTTAACAAAAGAATTGTTGAAACGACTGGACTCGATATAAAGTTAATAATATTTATCAATAACCCGTTCACGTTGAATTCCTCCATTTTATTATACATAACTCCATTAATTTTTTATATAAAAAAGGGGATGATTCTCATCATCCCTTTATTTATAATTCTGTTACTCGAGGGAGTTACACGAATTATCTAAATTTACGTTTACGTGCCGCTTCTGATTTTTTCTTACGTCTTACAGAAGGTTTTTCGTAATATTCTCTTTTACGTGCTTCTTTAATCGTACCGCTTTTAGAAACTGTACGCTTGAAACGACGTAACGCATCTTCGATAGATTCGTTTTTTCTTACTACTGTTTTAGTCATCGTGTTCCCCTCCCTCCGAAATAACACAAAGAGCAAATATTTAAGATATTAAAATAATATCTAGTGTATATTATATTATAAATTTAATAATATGGTCAAGGTGTTTTAATATTCTGAATTACTTTTTTCACCTAGAACAATTTTCACACCACTTGATGCACCAAGTCTTGTTGCACCTTTTTCAATCATTTGTAATGCGTCTTCTTTAGAGCGGATGCCTCCACTTGCTTTAACACCGAGTGCATCTCCAACTGTTGACTTCATTAGCGTAACGTCTTCTACTGATGCTCCTCTTCCGTTAAATCCTGTTGAAGTTTTAACGAAATCTGCACCTGCTTTTTTAGAAAGTTCACTCGCTGTTACGATCTCATCAGGAGTTAGTAACGCTGTTTCAATAATTACTTTAACAAGCGCTTCACCTTTAACATTTACGACTGCTTCTATGTCTTTTTGAACCGTTTCTAAATCTCCAGTTTTTAATGCGCCGATATTAATGACCATGTCAATTTCATCAGCACCATTACGAATCGCTTGAACCGTTTCAAACTGTTTAACTTCTGACGTCGTCGCTCCGAGTGGGAATCCAATAACTGTACAAACTTTCGTGTCGCTACCTTCAAGTAGAGACTTACATAGCTCAACGTGTGACGGATTCACACAGACGCTAAAGAAATTATATTGTTTTGCTTCTTCACATAATTTTTTAATATCGTCTGTTGTTGTATCTGGTTTTAATAATGTGTGATCGATATATCGTTCTATTTTCATTTAAATCCTACTTTCCATATGTGCAGCTTCACTTGTGTGCACATGTCTTTCTAAATAATCGTACTGTTTTACCATCGGTTTTTCGAGCACTTTAACGATTTCACCTTTTGATACTGGATAACCTGGCTCTGTCACTTTAACTTTAACGAGTTCACCAGTTAGGCTTTCATCTCCATCTACTGCTACTTTCATGTAATTATCCGCATGTCCAACGAGAATACCGTCTTCCATTTTTTCAGGAATAATTTCTAATACGTCATCTTTAAACTTCTCAGCATAGCTTAACGCAAGTGCGTCCGATAACTCGATGAGTTTTTTTACACGCGCTTCTTTCGTTTCATTATCGATTTGATCTTTCATACGTGCAGCTGGTGTTCCTGTACGTGTTGAGTACGGGAATACGTGTAATTCTGAGAAATGATGCTTTTTAATGAAATCATATGTTTCCATAAACTCTTCTTCTGTTTCACCAGGGAATCCAACGATAACATCTGACGTAATCGCAGCACCTGGCATCATTTCTTTAAGTCTTAAAATACGAGATTCATAAAAGTCCATCGTGTACTTACGTCTCATACGTTTTAAAACAGTATCTGATGCAGATTGAACAGGTATATGGAAGTGTCTTACAATTTTATTTGAATGATAAATAACTTCGAGTACTTCATCTGTTAATTGCGACGCTTCGATACTAGAGATTCTTAAGCGATTAAGACCTTCGACTTTTTCGAGATCTCTTAGTAACATCGCTAAGTTATAATCTTTTAAGTCTTCACCGTATCCACCAGTATGAATACCTGTTAAAATGATTTCTTTATAACCCGCTTCAACAAGTTTTTCTGCTTGTTCAATTACCTTTTCAGGGTCTCTAGAGCGCATTAAACCACGTGCCCACGGAATAATACAAAATGTACAGAAGTTATTACACCCTTCTTGAATTTTTAATGTCGCACGTGTGCGGTCTGTAAAGTACGGTACGTCCATTTCTTCAAACGTACGTTTTTTCATAATATTTTGAACGCGGTTAATCGGTTGACGTTCTTCATGATACTGTTCGACATAGTCAATTAACTTATCGCGATTTTCTGTTCCGATAATTATATCAACACCAGGTATTGCCTCGATTTCTTTTGGTGCAGTCTGAGCATAACATCCAGATACTGCAATGACCGCATCTGGATTTTGACGAATCGCTCGACGAATCACTTGACGTGACTTTTTATCACCTGTATTTGTTACTGTACAAGTGTTCACAACGAAAACATCTGCATTATCTTCGAATTCAACGCGTGAATATCCTGCATCTTTAAAAATTTGCCACATCGCTTCAGTTTCGTAATGGTTTACTTTACAACCGAGCGTTGAAAAGGCAACTGTTTTTTCCATCTATATCAAATCTTTCTTTTAAAATAATCATCAGCTATTTTAACATAATGAAAAGTGCGCTTCAATAAACGTTAATTATATATGCTGTCGATCACCGATAACATATATAAAGGTGCGGTCTCTGCACGTAATATACGTTTCCCGAGTTGAACAATTGTAAAGTTATTATGTGACGCGACTTCACTCTCTGTAAATCCACCTTCAGGCCCAAAAATAATTGCGATATGATTATCTTCTTTATTTAAAGCAGATGCGAATTTTTTATTTTCTTGAAGTCGAACATCTTCATAAGCAATAAAGACGTTGTCATACTGTGAAAAGTCAATGGACTTTAGTTTACCTAGAAATTCAATCGTAGGAATCGTATTACGTTTTGACTGTTCGCTTGCCTCTGTTACTATTTTTTCAAAACGTATTTTACGTTTTTGTTTTTTCTTTTCATCAAGCTTCACAACTGAGCGATCTGCGTCATAAAAATAGAAATGTTCCGCACCGAGTTCGGTACTTTTTTGCAACATAAAATCGAGTTTATCTCCTTTTAAAATCGGAGCATATACACTCACTTTAATGTTGCTCTCTACACTTTGAATCGTAGAAATCACTTCTATTTTAAACGGGGTGTCTTCAATTATTTTCACGATAAAGACACCCTTGTTTTTGTCCACAACTTCTATTTTGTCACCAATAGACATACGCATCACATTAAAAATGTGATGCGTATCTATATTTAAGTCTGTATAAATTTCGTTTTCTTGTAAAACAGTATCTACAAAATATCTTTGCATAGCACTTATCCTTTTTTAGATAGTATACTCACCCATCCATCGTCTTCTAAAACTTCGATTATACTAAATCCAGCATCCTTTAATTGTGAAAGAATATCTTCTTTTTTCTCTACAATAATACCACTTGAGATAAAGTAACCGCCATCGTTTAATACTCGATAAGAATCTGTAATCATATCCTCAATAACATGAGCTAATATATTCGCAACGACTATATCATAATTTTTTGTTTCATTTTTTAATAAGTCCGCTGCTCTTAAGTCGACAGGTTTAGTGTCATTTAAATTAAAGTTTTCTTCAGCAACTGTTAATGATAACGTGTCGATATCTGTTGCTGTTAAGTCTCTCGCGCCCATTAAATACGCGCCGATTGTTAGAATCCCAGACCCTGTACCAACATCAATCACTTTATGTTCTGGTCGAATGATTTTTTCGATAAACGTTAAACACATCGACGTCGTCGGATGGTCTCCTGTACCAAATGCCATTCCTGGATCAAGCTTAATTAAACGGTCATTAGCGTCATATTCATAATCATCCATTTCCCATGACGGAACGATGACAAATGACTCTGACACTCTAAAACTATGGAAATACTTCTTCCATTCATTTTCCCAATCCGCTTCTTCTACAGTATCCACTGTAACTTCAATCTCGTCACGATTAATGATTGCTTCATTTTCAGAAATGAACTGATTAATAAGGTTCAGCTTTTCATCAAGATTTTCCGTCTCATCGTAATATACTGAAATACGAATATCTGACTCTGGATAATCACTTTCGTTTAAACGGAATTTATGTTCGAAATCATCGATATTACTTTTCATTAAATCAACTGAATAATCGACAGAAATACCATTAGAAATATCTGTTAAAAATAGAGATAGTGGTGCTTCATTTTCAATCTGTGAGTGTAACGAAATTTTATACCACTTCATAATTAGTCCCCTTTAAAGAATCGACGTGCTTTATCTGTAAATGATTCTTGCGATCCTTTTACTTGATTACCGTTTAGTTCGGCCAGTCTTCTAAATAATTCTTTTTCTTCTTCTGAAAGTTTCGTCGGTGTCTCTACTCGAATTGTAACGATTTGGTCACCAAAACCAAATCCATTGACGTTTTTAACACCTTTTTCTCTAAGACGTAATTTACGTCCAGACTGAGTGCCTGCTTTCACGTCGATTTCAACTGGTCCGTGTAATGTCGGTACTTTTACTTGGTCACCAAGCGCTGCTTGTGAGAACGTAATAGATAATTCATAGTGAATATCGTCACCATCACGTACGAACTCTTTGTCTGGTTTCACTCTAAATGCGATATAAAGGTCACCCGCTGGTCCACCGTTATATCCAGGTTCACCATATCCTTGAAGACGTACTTGTTGTCCGTTATCAATACCTTCAGGAATAGTCACTTCGATTTCAACATCTTTTTGTATTGTTCCTTTTCCGTGACACTTATCACATGGATGTTCGATTTCTTGACCTGTTCCTCCACATGTTGGACATGTACGTTGTGTTCTAATTTTACCGAATGGTGTATTTTGTTCTACATTGACGTTACCTGTTCCTGAACACGTTGAACATGTCTTTTTAGACGTTCCGGCTTTTGCTCCGCTTCCATCACAATGATCACATTCAACTTCTTTTGTGATTGTGACAGTCTTTTTACCTCCGAAAACCGCTTCTCTAAAGTCGATTGTCATCGTATATTGTAAATCGTCACCTTGGCGTGGTGCATTTGGGTCTTGACGACGGCTTCCACCGAAGAAACTTGAGAATATATCTTCAAATCCTCCAAATCCACTTCCACCGAAGTCATTAAATCCACCGCCGAATCCTCCAGTACCATCAAATGCACTATGTCCAAACTGATCATACTGACGACGTTTTTCATCGTCATATAGTACGTCGTATGCTTCTGTTACTTCTTTAAATTTTTCGTCTGCGCCTTCTTCTTTGTTAATATCTGGGTGATATTTCTTAGACAGTTTACGATATGCGCGCTTAATTTCTTCTTTTGTTGCGTCTTTGTTTACGCCTAATACGTCATAATAATCTTTTTTAGTAGCCAATTTTTCTCCTCCAACATACAAATATTACCATTTAAAAAAGTCAAAGCCAAATGCATTGGCTTTGACTTTAAGAGTCTATCTATATTACTTGTTGTCGTCTTCGTTAACTTCTTTAAAGTCCGCATCTACAACGTCATCATCTTGAGCTGGTTGACTAGCGTCACCTTGTTCTTGTTGCATTTCTTGGTAGATTCTCATAGAAACTGCTTGAAGTGCTTGTTCAAGTGCTTCTTTCTTAGATTTAATTTCATCTAAGTTATTCTCTTCAAGTGCTTTTTGTAATGCATCTTTCGCTTCGTTTACGCTCGTTTTTTCATCTTCAGTAACTTTGTCGCCAAACTCTTCTAAAGTTTTACCACTTTGGAATACGAGTTGGTCTGCTTCGTTTTTAAGATCTGCTTCTTCACGACGTTTTTTATCTGATTCTGCATTTTCTTCTGCTTCTTTGATCATGCGTTCGATATCTTCGTCTGAAAGATTTGAAGATGCTTCAATTTTAATGCTTTGCTCTTTACCAGTTCCTAAGTCTTTTGCAGACACGTTTACGATACCGTTTTTGTCGATATCAAACGTAACTTCGATTTGTGGTACTCCACGTGGTGCTGCTGGAATGTCTGTTAATTGGAAACGTCCAAGCGTTTTGTTGTCTGCAGCCATCTCACGCTCACCTTGTAGAACGTGGATATCTACTGCTGGTTGGTTATCTGCTGCTGTAGAGAACACTTGTGATTTACTAGTTGGGATTGTCGTATTTCTTTCAATTAAAATTGTGTTTACGCCACCCATTGTTTCAATACCAAGTGATAACGGTGTAACGTCGAGTAATACTACGTCTTTTACATCTCCAGATAATACTCCACCTTGGATTGCTGCACCCATTGCAACAACTTCGTCTGGGTTAACAGAGCGGTTGATTTCTTTACCTGTTTCTTTTTTGATTGCTTCTTGTACTGCTGGAATTCTCGTTGAACCACCGACTAAAATAACTTCGTCAAGATCTGAGAAACTTAAGCCAGCATCTTTAATTGCGTTACGTACAGGAATCATTGTTCTTTCAACTAAATCGTGTGTTAACTCATCAAATTTAGAACGCGTTAATGTCGTTTCTAAGTGTAATGGACCTGCTTCTCCTGCACTAATGAATGGTAGAGAAATTTGTGCTGATGAAACACCTGATAAGTCTTTTTTCGCTTTTTCAGCTGCATCTTTTAAGCGTTGCATCGCCATTTTATCTTGTGATAAATCAATGCCGTTGTCTTTTTTGAAGATGTCTACTAAGTAGTCGATGATTTTTTCGTCAAAGTCATCTCCACCTAGTTTGTTATCCCCACTCGTAGCTAGTACGTCGAACACACCGTCACCAAGTTCTAAAATAGAAACGTCGAACGTACCTCCACCTAGGTCAAATACGAGTACTTTTTCTTCCTCTTCTTCTTTGTCTAAACCATATGCTAACGCTGCAGCTGTTGGTTCGTTAATGATACGCTCTACTTCAAGACCAGCGATTGTACCTGCGTTTTTAGTCGCTTGACGTTGTGAGTCATTGAAGTATGCTGGAACTGTAATAACTGCATGTGTCACTTTTTCACCTAAATAGCTTTCTGCTGTTTCTTTTAAATCTTGTAAAATCATCGCAGAGATTTCTTCTGGTGTATATGATTTACCTGCAACTTCTACTTTATAGTCTGAACCCATGTGACGTTTAACACTCATCACTGTGTCAGGGTTAGTAATCGCTTGACGTTTTGCAACCTCACCAACTTGTCTTTCTCCATCTTTAAACGATACAACTGATGGTGTCGTTCTGTTACCTTCACGGTTAGCGATAACTTTCGCTTCTCCACCTTCTAATACTGAAACTACTGAGTTTGTAGTACCTAAGTCAATACCAATAATTTTAGCCATAATTAAAATTCCTCCATAAAATATCTATATTATATCTGTTAATATTATTCACTTACTTTGACCATGCTCGCTCGAATGACACGGTCTTTTAGTAAATACCCTTTTTGGAATTCTTCAATCACTACACCAGATTCAACACCGTCTTTTGCTTCCGTCATAATTGCTTGATGGAAATTCGGATCAAACGGTTCGTCTAATGCTTTGATTTGAGTAATTCCATTTGCTTCAAGTTTATTTAAAAAGTCGTTATAGACCATTTCAACACCCTTATGCAGTGATTCAAACGATTCAGAATCTCCTGTTTCTTGAAGCGCACGTTCTAAATTATCTAGCACCGATAATAGATCAGTCGCTAAACTTTGATTTTTATATTTGTTATTTCTTTCTGTTTCTTCTCTAGAACGTCTTTTAAAATTTTCAAATTCTGCATAAAGTTTTAAATATTTGTTTTCAGATTCATCCAGTTGTTCCTCTAACTGTTCTACTGGATTTTCTTCTACTTCTTCAACTTCTTCGATTTCTTCCAAATCTTCGTTCTTTTCTTCTGTAAGTTCTTCAGTTTCTTTTAGTTCTTCTTCTTGTATGTTTTCATTCTTCTTTTCCACGCACTAACTCTCCTTTTGATTAAATGCATGTAATAATGTGATTATTTTTTGATACCCCATAATTTCTGGGCCAATCACCATCAAGTTAGCCGTCACATCGTTATAAGTGACGTTTGTTGATACGATTGATAAAAGTTCATAGTTTTCATCGATTTCTTCACCAAAACGTACTTCAACTTCACGACTATGTGATCGTAATTGTGGAAGTTTTGCATGCTCAATGTCATTGTAAAGTTGAGTGAGCGTTTCTACATCAGTTTCAAAGTCTCTCAGTAAAAATCCGAGTCCTGAGTAAAACGATACTGTTTTCTCATCGCCTAGGTTCTCGATTTTTTCGGATAATTTTAATAAAAACTGCTGTAACAACGGATTGTTTTTAACGAGATGCGTTTTAACAATATTAATTGCTTCTTTAATAGAAGCATCAATAAGTAATACATTTAAGTCTCTCATTAACACATCTAAATCGTGCTGTTTTATATCTCGTGACTTTCGAATCGTCACTTGCTTTACCGCTTCACTATCTAACACGATGACTAAAAGCACAAGCGCGTCTGAAATCGATGTGAGGTAAACACCTTTAACTACTTCTTTTTCATCTGTTAATGTAACGTAAGTTAAATGTTGTGTTTTGTTGCTAAGTGTATGCGCAATACCTTGTCCTAAACGATTTAAATTCGACTCATTAAAATCAAATTTAAAGTCGATTTTAGCTGGCATACTTTCAATATCTCGTTGAATATCTTCGATGTACTTTCTAAGACCTTTTCTCGATGGAATTCGTCCCGATGAAGTATGTGCTTTAGAAAGATATCCAAGATTTTCTAACTCTGCCATTTCGTTACGAATTGTCGCACTAGAAACATCTAATGGATATTTCTCTAACAATCGCTTTGAACTAATCGGTACGCTCACATTTAAAAAATCATCTACAATAAAATGAAGAATGATCTCTTGACGTTTTGTAAGCATCCTTTCACCTCATTAGCACTCATCATCTCTTAGTGCTAATTCTATAATAATCAATAGGTCAAAGAATGTCAAGACTTAACCCTCAATCGATTAAAAAATCAATAAACACGTCGTTTCCAACCATTTTCCCTTGCTCTGTCAACGATAAATATTCTCCGTTTATTTGTAAATTATTTTGATTAATATGCTTTTCAATAACATCTCCATATATATCAAAAAGAGAAACTCCATATTTATCTTTAAACTGGTTGATTTTTAGTCCTTTGTTTAATCTTAAGTTTAAAAACATTTCTTCTTCGTACATCTCTTTATTAGATAATTTATGAATTTCCTTAATCGCATTCGTATCTTCTTTCATACGATTAATATAGTGCGGTACTGGTTTTACATTAAAATATCTTTCTCCATTTACATATCCATGGCTCCCAGCACCTGCACCGTAATATTCATTGTTTTTCCAGTATGTCTTATTATGCATCGATTCATACTTTGGATCTGATGAAAAATTTGATATCTCATATTGGTGATAACCGATTTTTTTTAAACCTTCCATTACACGCTCATATCTTTTTCCTTCTACTTCAGAATTTGCTATGTGTAATTTCCCTTGTTTAATTTTGTTATAAAAAATCGTATGTTTTTCAATAATCAATGAATACCAAGAAATATGTTTTGGTTGTAACACTTTTATATTATTCAATGAGTCTTCAATATGTTGAGACGTTTCCCCAGGAAGGTTATACATAAGATCAATCGAGTAATTATCTAAACCAATTTTTTCCATATGATTAATAGAGCGATAAATATCATCAAAATTATGCGTACGTCCAAGAATTTTTAATAGCTCGTTATCAAATGTTTGTACACCGAGAGACACGCGATTTACACCGTATTCTTTTAATAGACTGATTTTTTCAGTCGTTAACTCATCTGGATTTGCTTCGAACGTATACTCATGACTGACATTAAAATTATCATTAATAAATAAAAGTAATCGTTCAAGCTGGTTCAGATTTAAAGCGGTTGGTGTTCCGCCACCGACGTATATCGTTTTTAAACTACGTTCTTTTAAGTACTTTAATTCTTTAATTAACATATCTACATACGTGTCGACGGGCTGATTGTCGATTAAAAACTTATTAAAGTCGCAATATGCACAAATTCGATTACAAAACGGAATGTGAATATATAGGCTATCCATAATTGCCTCCTTAAAAAAAATGAGAAATCATGAAACATGATTTCTCTTTTAAAATAATCAATTAGTCTTCATCCATACGTAATACTGCTAAGAAAGCTTCTTGTGGAATTTCAACTGAACCAACAGCTTTCATCTTCTTTTTACCTTCTTTTTGCTTTTCTAGTAGTTTACGTTTACGTGATACGTCCCCACCGTAACATTTAGCAAGTACGTTTTTACCAATCGATCGTATATTTGTACGTGAAATAATTTTGTTTCCAAGCGCTGCTTGAACAGGCACTTCAAATTGCTGACGTGGAATTAACTCTTTTAGTTTCTCTACGAGTGCACGGCCTCTTTGATATGCAAAGTCTCTATGAACGATAATACTTAATGCATCGACGACTTCGTTATTTAGTAAAATATCCATTTTAACTAATTTCGATTCTTTATATCCGATGATTTCGTAGTCTAAACTTGCATATCCTTTCGTATGAGACTTTAACGTATCGAAGAAATCAAATACGATTTCTGCTAATGGTATTTCATATTTAACATTCACGCGAATATCATCTAAATAATCCATCGTTATAAAGTTACCACGATTCTTCTGACAAAGTTCCATCACTGCACCAACATAATCGTTTGGTACCATAATCTCTGCCTTTACATAAGGTTCTTCGATATAATCAATTAAATCTTGTTTTGGCATTTGTGACGGGTTATCTACGTTATGTATTTCACCGTCTGTTGTATGCACTTTATAAATCACTGAAGGTGCTGTCGCAATTAAGTCAATACCAAATTCACGCTCTAGTCGTTCTTGGATAATCTCCATATGAAGCATTCCTAAAAAACCAGTACGATAACCAAATCCTAATGCTTGAGAAGATTCTGGTTCAAACTCTAATGCAGAGTCATTTAACTGTAATCTTTCAAGAGCTTCACGTAAATCTACATAGTCTCCAGAATCAATTGGATATAGTCCACAGTACACCATCGGGTTCATACGTTTATATCCAGGTAGCGGAGTATCTGTTGGGTTGTTTGCATGTGTAATCGTATCACCAACACGTGCGTCAGATACTGATTTTACTTGTGCTGCTAAAAATCCAACGTCTCCAACAGTTAGTTCGTCAACTGCCATTGGAGCTGGCGTATGTATGCCGACTTCAGTTACTTCAAATTCGGTACCTGTTTGCATCATACGAATTTTATCTCCAACTTTAACCGTACCGTCAAACACACGAATCGACGAAATCGCACCACGATATTGATCGTATTCAGAGTCAAAAATTAACGCTTTTAAAGGTGCACTTGGATCACCTTCAGGTGGTGGTACAGTGTCTACGATACTTTCTAATATATCATCGATACCAATATCCGCTTTTGCAGATGCGCGTACCGCATCGTCTTTATCTAGACCAATGACATCTTCAACTTCCTGTGCAACACGTTCTGGATCTGCAGCAGGTAAGTCTATTTTATTAATTACAGGTACTAATTCTAACTCGTTATCTAATGCAAGATAAACGTTCGCGAGTGTCTGTGCTTCGATACCTTGAGCAGCATCGACGACTAAAATTGCACCTTCACATGCCGCGAGAGAACGTGATACTTCATAAGAGAAGTCGACGTGCCCTGGTGTATCGATTAGGTGGAAAATATACTCTTCTCCATTTGGTCTTGTATATTTTAACTGAACAGCGTTTAACTTAATCGTAATACCACGCTCTTGTTCAAGCTCCATTGCATCGAGTAGTCTGTCGGACATATCACGTGCAGCTACTGATTCTGTATGCTCAAGTAATCGATCGGCTAATGAAGATTTCCCGTGATCGATATGAGCTATAATAGAAAAGTTTCTAATTTTCTTTTGTCTTTCTAAACGCTTTTTGTCGTCCATAATATATCCAACACCTTTACTAACAATTGAATTAATTATATCAATTTCATATAGTTTCATCAATTCATTTTGAAAGTGTACATTGCATTACACTTGTAAATCTGATAGAATATTTTTGTTGCAATCAAAGTTGTACAACTTTTAACTCTGGAGGTGCAAACATGGCTAACATTAAATCAGCAATTAAACGTGTTAAAACTACACAAGCAGCTACTGAACGTAACATTGCTCAAAAGAACGCAATGCGTACTGCAATCAAAGCTGCAGAAACTGCGAAAGAGAACAACGCTGAAAATGTTGAAGAATTAGTAAACAAAGCAATCAGCTTAGTTGATAAAGCTTCTAACAAAAACTTATTACACAAAAATAAAGCAAGTCGTTTAAAATCTAAACTTGCTAAGTAAAGAAAACTTCCTAATTTTAGGAAGTTTTCTTTTTTTATATTTTGCTTATGAATACTTCAAATAAAGCTTCGCTATCTAAATACGTTGATTTTAACTCATAATCCATATCTCTAATTAACACCATTTTTTGAAGTAATACTTCTAACGGATACTGATTGACTTGAGACATCGCTAATTTCACACGATACGGATGCACTTTTAAACGACTACTAATTTCATCTTGACGCATTCCCTCGTTCATTAAAATCTTCGTTTGATAATATAACCTAAACTGTGACGAGATTAGCCCGAGTAATTTAATCGGCTCTTCTTTTTGTAATATTAAATCTCTAAATACATCGACCGCTTCACGCTTTTGATTTTTAAGAATAAAGTCTGTTAAAGAAAACACGTTTGCTTCTAAACTTTTACTAACTATAATATTCACGTCTTCAACTGTAATTATATCGTGGGCAAACAACATCAACTTTTCTAACTCATTTTTAACAATCGTATAATTCGCACCTGTACGATTTAGTAATTCATTTACTGCATCGTTTCGAATTGTCAAACCTTCACTTTTAACAGCGTCGTTAATATGTTGAACGAGTTCACGTTCATTCATTTCTTCACACTCAATGATTTTCCCTTGTTTTTTTATGAGTTTCGTAATCTTTTTTCGGTTGTCTAATTTTTCAGCAGATGTCACGAAAATGAGTAACGTATCGTCTTCTTTGTCCTCGATATATTGGATCATTTTATCGATGTTGTGATCGATAGACGTTCTCTTCTTTTCGGCTGTAAATAAAAATGCATCTTTTACAATCACGACTTTTCGATCCGATAAAAACGGTAGCGTAATACTCTCTTCGATAATATGTTCAATCTCTGTTTCGATATAATCAAAGACGATTCGATTAAAGTCATCGACTGTTGCTAAATAGTCTTTCGTTAACTTATTGACTGTTTCGTCTATACGCACTCTATTCTTTCCGTATACTAAATAGAGTTTTTCCATGTAATCACCATTCTTAATTGAATTCACTATAGATTTTTCTCTAACTCTATTCTATACTATAAATAAGTAATAGGGGGTTATGTCATGAATAAATTTGAAAAAAATGTACAATCTAAAAATAACGACGTAATCGATTCAGGACTTGCATTTTTAGTCGGACTTTTAGGATTCACTGCAGTCTATGTGATTGCACAAATTTTCCAAATCGTCGCGAGTTTTAACTAGAGCTAATTTTATTAGCTCTTTTTTTATTTATAACAACGGTTCTCTATCTTTCGTAATTTATGTTTTGTACAATAACCATTCTTTTTAAAAGTAATCTCGACCATCCCGGATTCTTTAGTACTTACAATTTCCTTATTGTACTTGGTGAGTAAATCCGTTACCTCTTTATGCGGATGTCCATATGAATTATTTACCCCACTCGATATAAGTGCTAAATTAAATTCTCTTTCTACAAGATCCACGCCGGTACTCGTATTCGAACCGTGGTGGCCAATTTTTACGATATCTATTTTGTTCACATTTTTTAATATTTCTTCTTCATACTCTACACTTAAATCTCCGAGCATTAGTATATGATAGTCAAATAGATTTACATCTAGCACAATCGACTGGTCATTTGAATTATTTGTATGAATGATTGTATTGACATTTTTTAAAGTTATACGCTTAAACTTTAACTCACTTACTTCTGTAGAGTAAAGGATATTTGATTCACTAAATTGTTTTAAATATCCTTCAGTAAGCTTTTCATCTCGCGGGTTTATATATACGTTCTTAATCGGCAGTTTACTACTAATATAAGTCGCTTCACCCATATGGTCGTTGTCCATATGACTAATGACGAGTAAGTCTATTTTTCTTATACCATTTTCTTTTAAATACGGTAAAATCGTTTTTTCTGCAAGTCGAATTTCATAATCATTTCTATAAAATTTGCCACCAGTATCTACGAGAATTGTTTGATTGTACTTTTCATCGATGATTAAAAACGCATCTCCTTGTCCGACATCGACCATTACAAATTTTATATCGTCTTTAAAGTTAAACGACGATAATAATAAAAATACAATAAATATTAACGTCATTCGAATTATTTTTTTGAGACTTTTTGTCAGTACAGTTCTTATATGAAAATAGCTAATAATCGCTAATATGACGATAAATATCGACGATATGTTTTTTATCGGCAAACGGTGTTCAATTACATTCCCTAAATAAAGTATGAGTGATGTATTCGTTGAAAAGATTAAGTGTAGAAGATAATCAAAACATTCCGGAAGATACGTAAATAGACTCATGTTAAAAATAAAAACAGAAGGGAAAATGACAAAACTGAATATTGGACCGAATATTAAGTTCATTACAATTCCACTGATCGACACTTCGTTAAAGTGAAATAGTATTAAAACAATTGTACACACTTCACATATTACAGTAACAATTATCATTTGTATGAAAGGTTGTCTATCATTAAAGAAATGACGGCTAAGAATAATTGTGAACGTCGTAACATATGACAACTGAAAACCTGCATGAAAAATTATATAAGGATGAATTACAAATTGAATAATTGCAGTTAAACTGATGATCGCTAAATACGGTTTTTTATTAAAATAACTCGTAATAATGAGTAACACTGCCATAAGTACAGCTCGAAGTACACTTGGAGAAAATATATTAATCATTAAAAATATAAGTAAACATATGACTACGAGTGCTTTAACATATTCAATCGGTAGTCTAAATCGTGTAAATAAAAATATCAGTACCATCGTAATATACGCAACGTGTGTACCTGAAATCACGTATAAATGGTAAATACCGAGTTTTTGAAGTGCTGAAAAGAATTGTGAATCTAGCATCATCTTATTACCGATTGACAGCATTAATATATCCCCGGTGTACGGATAATTACTAATCTTTAAAACTTTTTCGGTATACTTATATTTTAAATTATTGATTTTCATCTTTACTGTTTTCTTCGTTTCTGAACAGTTTGAACGATCGTCTTTCACATAAATACTTCCAACTACGTTAGAAATTTTCATCGATAACGCTTGATTACGTTTAATAAAATTTCTTTCAATATTTGGTTTCACGACTTCAAAATCGCCATTACACATTGTACCGATTGGAAGAAGTGCTTCATTCTCCATATAAACATAAAAACGATAATTTTCATATTCACCAATATAAGAAATCGTATCGTTATTATATTTGTAGTCTGATATTGTGAAGTAATCAATAGTCTCCTCTTTAAAGGTATCTCTATTAGAATAGAAATATGTACTAGAAATAATTACAGAAATTAAAATTAACGTATATACGATATAACTAATTCTCTGTATAAAGACGATATATGTAATAATGACCATAAAAAATAACCCTAGCAGTGGAATTTTCACGATTAACGCTCCACTGACTAAGGCTAAAAAAATTAAAAATAAAATCATAATTTCACTTTTAAGTATTCATATATTTTATCGACATCTAAATCGATCTGTGCATATTTAACACCTGTCTTATCGAGTAATTCAATTGCATACGGATGGTTTTTATACGACTCTCTATAATAAATGTTTTTAATACCTGCTTGAATTAATGCTTTTGTACAATGTATACATGGGAAGTGTGTTACGTATATCGACGCATTCTCTGTCGATACTCCGTTTTTAGAACATTGAAGTAACGCGTTAACTTCTGCGTGAATCGTACGAATGCAGTGACCATCTTCTAAATAACAACCGACGTCTATACAGTGATCTTCTCCACTTACTGAACCGTTATACCCACCAGCAATAATACGGTTATCTTTAACAATTGTAGCCCCTACGCTTAAGCGTTCACACGTTGAACGTAGTGCGAGTAACATCGCCTGAGCCATAAAATATTCGTGCCAATTGATACGCTCCACAGTTTCACCCCTAAATTTCTATATCATTTTCTAAGTTTTCAAACGTTTTTTGCCCAATACCAGGTATGTTCATTAAATCTTCTTTCTTTTCAAACAAACCATTCTCTTCACGATAATTAATAATCGTTTCAGCTTTCTTTGCACCGATTCCATTTAACGTCATCAGTTCGTCTTTACTCGCTTTATTTATGTTGACGATATGGCTACTTGAAGTTTCACGCTCTATTTCGATTATTTCACCTTTTGCTGGTACATAAATGCTCATTTCATCTCTTAACTTTTCTGATTGATTAATTTGGTTTAAGTCTGCAGAGTCAAGTGGTTCACCGATTAATATAATGTCTTTAACTCTCGCGTCCTTTGGCATTTCATATACATTTGGATGCTTAACAGCACCTTTTATTTCAACAAATATTGAGTTTAGACTCATAGTATCTACTTCTTCTTCGACTTGTGCATGTACACTATTATCTACTTCTACAGGTGTTGTATATTCAAAATCATCTGTCGTTTTAAAAAATAAAATAAACATGACGACTGCTATAATACCTAGTGCAGCAGTAGAAATAATCGTTTTATATTTAAAAAATAATTCAGTCATAAGACACCTCTTTATATACATATGCTGTCAAAAGCTGAATTATCTTTTTTTATTTTTTTACGATGTAAAAAGTGCGTTCTGAATAGTCTCGAATAGTTCCATCAGAATCGAAATCACTAAACGCTTTTACTAATTTAAAATTCAGTGCCTGTAATACATTTAACACAGTATCATGAGTAAATGTTCGTTGATAATGAGATTCAAAATATCTTTCATATAAATCATCTTCATTTTTAATAAAAAACGTTAGCTCATGATGAAGAGACAAATCATCATCTTTTACTGTATTCCAAATATAGACGAAATCATCACTTTCATCCGTAAACATTTCGCCTTCAATCATCGCATTTACTTTACTCTCACTATGAATATCAAAAATAAAGACTCCGTCGTCATTTAAATGTTCGTATACATTTAGAAGAACGCGTTTAAATGAATCTAAGTCTTCGACATAATTTAAGACGTCGACTGTCGCGATTACCAAATCAAATGATTCATTTAGCTTAAAATTTTTCATATCATTAACAAAATATTGACTAGAGTCATCATTTCTCGTGGCGATTTCAATCATCGTTTCAGAATTATCGATCCCTATCTTTTTAGATGCAGTTAACTGTTTTAAAATTTCACCTGTACCACATCCAACATCTAGAATTGACGTGTTTTTGTTAAATGGTTCTATAATATCAATCCATAAACTGTATGGGATGTCATAATTCATAGCTTCGTATAAATAGCTAAACGCCTCATACTTAGAGCTCAACCGCTTCACCATCATAATATAGACGCTCTAAATTATAGTACTCACGCTCTACTTTTGTAAAGATATGTGCGATAACATCTCCTAAATCGACTAGAATCCATTTACCTTCTCGCGATCCTTCAACCGAAACTTGGAGGTCGTTATCTTCTGCAAGTGCTTCTAAAGCACCTGCAATTGCTTTTACTTGACGGTCTGATGATCCGTGACAAATGAATACGTAATCCGCAATTGTACTCGATTCTCTAACATCAAATACTCGAATATCTTCCGCACGTTTACCATCGACTGCATCAATTGCTAAATCTAATAATGTTTTACTTTCCAAAGTATCCATCCTTTTTAATTATAATAGTTATAACACTTAAACGTTTCACTATATATTTTTACACCTTGTTCTGCTAAATAACAGATATTTCTTCTCGTAATTTCAAATACCGCACGTTCTAAATCGTGATCGTTATATACGATATCTCTAATGTCTTCAACACCAGGTGTTGTTCGAGCGGGTTCAATATAATCTGCGACAAAAATAATTTTTTCAACTAAATTCATGTCTGCACGACCAGACGTATGATTTTTAATAGCGAGAAGAATTTCTTCATCGTGAATATTAAACTCTTTTTCCATTAAAAATGCTGCGATAGGTCCATGTAAAATCGCACTCGTGTATAGTTGTAGTTCGTCATCTAAACTATTCTCTTTAACGATTTCATGCATATCATTTAAGTCGTCATACTTACAGTAATCATGTAAAAGACCAGCAAGATGACATTTCTTTTCATCTGCTTTAAACAATCGTGCCATTAAAACGGCCGTTTCAGCAACACGCAAGGAATGTGCGAATCGCTTTTCAGGCAACTTTTCTTGTACGAGTTGTTTTGCTTCAAGCTCATTCATATAGCTCGTGCTCCTTAATATAATCAAATACGTTCTTATGAACGAGATGACTATAATAATCGTCATTTCCGATACGTTTACGTATTTCGCTAGAACTCACTTCAATTATAGGTACTGTTGCTGTTAGAAATGGTGCAGTAATATTTGTCTCTTCCATCGTACGTTTTAATACAATAAACTGCGCAATTTCAAGTAGTTCTTCGTGCTTATACCATCTATCAAATGCGTGAAACTGATCTTCTCCCATAATAAAATAGAGTGTATCATTCGGGAACTTTTCTTTTAAATAACACATCGTATCATACGTATAGCTTTTACCTTTATGTTCAAGTTCGAACATGTCAATAGAAATAAAGTCTAAATCTTTAGTCGCACGTTCAATCATTTTTAAGCGGTCCGATTCATGAATCGGACGGTCCGCTTTATGTGGTGATTGAAATGCTGGGACGATAATTACTTCATCTAAATCAAAATGACGTTTTGCTTCAACGATTAAATGAGTATGCCCGATATGAATCGGGTCTAGTGTCCCACCAAACACTCCGATTTTTCTCATGGTAATTGAATCGTCTTCTCTTCTTTGTTTTCTTTATACAAAACGATAATACTTCCGATAATTTGAACTAAATGACTGTCTGTACCAGACGCTAATTTCTCAGCGATCTCTTTTTTGTCGTACGGACAGTTTTGAAGTATAGAAATTTTTAATAGTTCATGACTATTAAAGTAATCGGAAATTTGATCATTGAATTCATCAGTTACACCTAATTTACCGACTTGAAAGACCGGTTTTAAATCATGTGCAAGTTTTCTTAAATATCTTTTTTGTTTACCAGTTAATGTCATCCATTATTCTCCTTTAAATACGTTCGCAATACTGACTTTACTTCTTCTCTATCTCCTACTTTTCCTGTCCATATTTCATATGACATCATCGCTTGATTTACGAGCATATCAAGCCCATTAAATGACGTTTTAAAATATGACATAAAAGGAGTGACTGCAGGATTATAGATTAAATCATAACCTACTGTACTTTCTATATTGGTCAGTTGATTTAGTTTAAACGTTTGAAAAGCATCTTCACTCTTTAAACCGAGTGGTGTTGCATTTATAACAATATCAAACGCCCCACCTTCAAACTCATCAATTGTTAACGCTGTAAAATCATGAGTTCTAAAACTTTGAAAACTTTCTTTACGGCGCGTAACAATTGTCACTTTAGAACCGAGCTCAAGGTGTGCAAGACACACTGCTTTTGACGCACCACCCGCACCTAGTATTAAAACGTTATCGTGTTTAATATCGTTGTCAATAATCGTTTGTTTATATCCAGATACATCTGTATTATACCCGTATAATTTATGATCTATTCGTTTAACTGTATTTACTGCGTAAATTTCCTTCGCATGACCATCTATCTCATCTAGATATTGGATAATTTCTTCTTTATGAGGTACCGTCACGTTTATGCCTAAAAGATTTTCTTTTTTCATAATTGCATCAATATTTTTTAGTTGCTCAGGTGTAATTTCTAATTTACCGTAGTTTAATGGATCATCGTTCTTTTTAAAATTAGTATTATGAATCAGTGGTGAATACGTATGATGTATTGGATAACCAATGACTGCATAGCTCATTTTACTTATCCTTAAATACCGTATGGCGTGCAATCACTTTTACACCTTTAGGTACTGTAACGTTTACTGTGATATCTTTATCCACTGTTATAAAACATAATCCACTAATTAAAATATCACTACGAACGTCTGTTTTAAATGTATATGTCTCACTATTATCAAGTAAAATAGGAGACTCTAATTCTGGTGGTGCAAGTAATCCATTGTAATGCTTACGATAAAATTCTTTCGCATTATCTAGTTTCGTACGATGAACGACAAGCTTATCACTACGATATATTGTAAAACTAGAGCGATTACCTGTTACAAAATCAATTTGTGCCAAGTTTGAAACAAATAAAGTTTGTCCTTCGTCTAATTGATATGTGAGTGGCTTAATTTCTTTTTTAGGCATAATATGTTTTACGTCGTCTAGAGATAACACCGTACTCATCGCACTTTTTGCAATAACTCCAGGAGTATCATACATAAACTGATTATTTCCAAGAGGTATATCGATCATACCAAGTGTCGTTCCAGGGATATTAGACGTCGTAATCACTTCTTTTTCACCTGTTGTTGCTTCTATTAATTTATTAATTAACGTAGATTTACCAACGTTTGTCGTACCAACTACATATACATCTTTACCTACGCTATATTGATTGATTTGTTCGATCAAATCATCTAATCCAAAACCTTTTGCACCTGAAACAACGACTGTTTCATTGGCAATAATTCCTTCATCTGCAAGCATCTTTTTAAGGCGATTCAATAAACGACTCACATTAGTAGATTTAGGAAGAAGATCAATTTTATTTACCGCAACGATAATTTTCTTATTTCCAACGATACGGTTAAACGATGGAATAATACTACCTTCAAAGTCAAACACGTCGATCACTTTAACGATAACTCCGTCTTTTTCATAAATCGAGTTTAACATCGTCATAAATTCCCCAGATTCAATATTAACGTCAGGTGTCTCATTATAATTTTTTAAACGAAAGCAACGTCTACAAATGACGTCTTCTTCGTGAATACGACTTTTTGGTACAAACCCGCTTTCATTTTCATCTTCAGACTGTAGTACTGCGCCGCAGCCGATACATTTATATTCAGTCATTTAATAGTTCCTCCAATTTAGTAAGTCCTCATCAGCTATCCATTTCATAATACGTCGTTCCATACGGCGGTTAAACTTCGTAACAAAAGCGTCTTTCTCTTTTACAGGTAACACTAAAATACTATCGATTCCAGTTCTATTGGCACCGAGTACGTCTGTCATCACTTGGTCTCCAATCATTACAACTGCTTTCTTCTTCACACCGAGCTCTGTAATTCCTTTATGGAAGCCTCGCATTGCTGGTTTTCTCGCTGTATGAATGTACTTCAAATCTGAGTCTTTACAAAAGCGTTCGACCCTTTTTTTTCTTCCGTTAGATAGAATAAGAACTTGAATACCATCTTCTTGTAACGTTTCTATCCATTCGATGACTTCATCGTTAATATCTGGATCATCAAAAGCGACGAGTGTATTGTCTAAGTCAATCATCACTGCAGTTTTGTCATGTGATTTTAAATAATCAGATGTAATGTCAGTAAAACGATTGACGTAATCACTTGGCAAAAAATAATCTTTTAACACAGTTTTCATATCATTAACCTCTTAATTTTTAAAAATAAAAAGCGCCCAAAAAAGGCGCCGTCTCAATTACTCTTCAATTCCTTGTGTGTGTTCAACTTCAGTTTCTTTATAAATAAAGAAACCAACAATTGTAGTTACAATTAAGGCAAAAACCATAAGAAATAGCATTACTTTACCCCTCCGAATCACAGTTTCTCTAATACTAATTTTACCGTGTTAGATGAGTGAATACAAGCTTTTCTAAGAAACTCATCATAGTTCATATCCGCTGAACCATCTGCTTTGTCACTCATCGAACGTAATATTAAATACGGTGTTTTAAATTGATAACACGTTTGTGCAATCGCAGCAGAT
The DNA here is from genome assembly GCF_001815515.1 of Nosocomiicoccus sp. HMSC059G07. NCBI lineage: Bacteria > Bacillati > Bacillota > Bacilli > Caryophanales > Staphylococcaceae > Nosocomiicoccus > Nosocomiicoccus sp. HMSC059G07. The sequence goes on along the minus strand of NZ_KV820865.1, from coordinate 65,720 downwards.
TCCATATCGACTGCTTTTGCATTACTGAACGCATTTAAAATCTTTTGTTTTTTATCATCTGTGTCGATAAATTGATCGCCACTAACGACTTCACCGACTGTATAGTTAATTTCATTGTATTCATTAAGTGCAAGTTTCGTAGCTTCTATAAAGCGCGTATCTGCTTCAAAGTTGAGTGGCATTGATGGTACTTGCCCTATTTCATAACCAAATGTTGTCGCTTCAACATCGTGGTGCGCAGTATGACTGCTTATGACCATATCTAAAATATCGAGTTCTTCAGCTAAACTACCAGCAACACCAGTATTAATGATCACATCTACGTTAAAAGTTTGTATTAATAACGCTGTAATAATCGATGCATTTACTTTACCGATCCCACTTTCAACGAGAACGATATTTTTATCTTGTAACGTACCTTCATAAAACTCAACGTGAGCAATATTAACAGTACGTGTAATGTCCATGTCATTTTTTAATATCTCTACTTCCGGTTGCATTGCTCCAATAATACCAATTGTATTAGTCAATTTTAACGATTTTCACTTTCATTTCGTTACCGTTTGGAAGTGGTACGTTTACTTCATCGTTTAATTTTGAGCCGATTAATGCGCCCGCAATCGGAGACTCATTTGAAATTTTACCTTCAAATGGATCTGCCTCTGCAGAACCGACGATTTTATAAGATTCTTCAGGTCCATTTGGTAACTCTTTAAATGTTACTGTTTTACCAATTTGAACTTCTGTATTATCGACGTTTTCTTCGATAATTTTAGCGTAACGAATCATCTCTTCAATTTTAGAGATTTCTTGCTCTACGAAACCTTGTTCATCTTTTGCTGCATCGTACTCAGAGTTCTCAGAAAGGTCTCCAAAACTACGTGCAACTTTAATCTTTTCAACGACTTCAGGTCGTTTTACTGTTTTTAAATGATCGAGTTCTTCTTGAAGTTTGTCAAATCCTTCTTGTGTCATTGGGTATTCTTTATTATTTAAATCCATGTTTTCACTCCGTTATTTACTTATAATTAATAGTCCATCGCCGACATTTAAAAATGACGCTGACGGATAGTTTTCATAAATGTATTCGTTAAATTGACGTACTTTATCACGTAGTTTAATTTTGTTTTTACTATGTAGATTCTCTTCTACAATTTGACCACGTAATAATATATTATCGACAACGATAATACCATCATCCGTAAGTAGTGGACTGTACTTTTCAAAGAAGAGCTTATTGTTACCTTTCGATGCATCGATAAAAAGCAAATCAAATGTATCTTCTAATTCGACTTCTTTTGCATCACCGAGTATACCATTCACTCTTTCACTTACACCGTGTTTTAAAAAGTTTTCTTTTGAAATGTCATATGAAGCTTCATCTTTCTCAATCGTCGTTAATGTAATATCTTTGTTGACACTGAGCATATGGAGTCCACTATATCCGATTGCTGTTCCGATCTCTAATATTTTTTTACGACGTGTTAATTGAATGAGTTGTTTTAATACAGTCAGTGCATCGCTATCGATAATTGGTACACGATTATTTACAGCGTACTCATAAACGTCTTGAAACGACTCAGTTTTTGTGTTCAATTGTTTTAAATATTCTTCTATAGTCATGTTTTCACCACAAAAATATACAACCGGCAAATCAATGCCAGTTGTAGATATTAGTTAGATATTAACATAAAGTTTTAAAAAGAGAAAGCGAAATCAGTCACCTTCTATATACTTTTCACGATTCTCTTGGTGTTCTTCATATGTTTCAGCGAAATGGTTAACTCCATCCTTATCAGCTAAGAAGTAGTAGTAATTCGTATTCGCTGGATTTAATACACTTTGAACGGACTCAGTTCCAGGTGCACCGATTGGCCCTGGTGTTAATCCTTTATGAATATATGTGTTAAACGGGTCATCGACTTCTAAGTCTTCGTATAAGACGACTTCTTTATGAATGCCTTTTGCGTATAAAACAGTCGGGTCCGTTTGAAGAGGCATCGATGGATTTTCAGCCATTCTGTTTAAAAACACACTCGTAATTTTAGCGCGATCAGCTAAACTCGTCGCTTCTTTTTCTACAAGTGAAGAGAATGTTAAGAATTCATGGAATGATAACTCTTCATTTTCTCCTTCATAGTTCACAGTGTATGTGACAGATTTATATAAGTTAAACGTATTACTTCGCGTGGCGTTTAACATTTGACGCACTAACTTATCTAAATCCGGCTGCTCTTCAGTGATATCGTAAGTCGCTGGATATAAGTACCCTTCGAGCGGATATTTAATATCTTCATCAAATATTTCATCCGTTAACATGTCTTTATAATCTTTTTGCAACTCTTTTAAATATTCTTTGTCTTGAACTAAGTTTATAAACTCATCTTTTTCAACTGGAAGTACTTCTTGTACGAGATCTCCAATTTCATCGACAGTATACCCTTCAGGCACTGTTAATTTATAATGCACCTCTTCGTACAACACACCAGTTTCTAATGTTTTTGCAATTGTTTCATAATCCATAGAAGGCGAAAGTTCAAATTCTCCCGCTTGATAGTTTGAAATGCTATTAAGTCTTAAGTAAAGTTTAAAAAACTTACTGTTTTTAATAATCCCTTTCTCTTCTAACATATTACTAATATCAGTCGATGAAGAACCTGCTGGAACTTCAACTCGTACGACCTCGGTTGAATCTTTGTCTAACGGCTTCATACCTTGCTTAATGTAAAACACGCCAAACAATGCTCCTAAAACGAGCATTGCAATAATCGCAAGGACGATGATTACCGAAACATAAGATGATACGTTTTTTGAAAATCTTAAATCATCATTGTTTGTCATAATTTCTCCTTATTTTTAAAAATTGCTCCCGAATTCACGGAAGCAATTATAATTATTCTTCAATATCGTCAAAGTTTGTGTTTACGATTTCTTCAATCATGTCCCACTCTTCATCAGATTCAACTGGTGCAAAGCGGTAATTTTCACCATCGTCTAAAGGTTCAGCAATCATAGGAATTAATTCGATTTGCTCATCATCATCTTCAGAGTTATAGTTGCTTTCTTCTGCAACAATTACGTATGTTTTGTCAAATCCTGGATGATGAAACTCCATTAATTTTCTGTAAAGTGTTTCATTACCTTCTTCATCGACAAGCGTCATTAACTCATCATCTGTGTTTAATTCAAATTCATTTGACATTAATATTCTCCTTTAATTAAATCGGTCTAAGTACCCTTGTAATATAAATACTGCAGCCATTTTATCGATCACTTTACTACGTTTTTTCCTCGATAAATCCGCTTCAAGAAGCGTGCGTTCTGCGGCCATCGTACTGAGTCGTTCATCCCACAATTCAACTTGAATTGTCGGAAACTTTTCTTTTAAAAGTTCAGAAAAATGAATCGAACGTTCGCCACTTTCACCGACTGAGTTATTCATGTGCTTCGGTAAACCGACGACAATCGTCGTAATATTTTCATCTTTAATAATTTTTGCTAGATCATTTAGACCAAAATCATTTTGTGCCGTATCGACCTTTAAAGTTGTTAACCCTTGTGCTGTCCAGCCTAAACTATCACTCACTGCAACACCAATCGTTTTAGTACCTACATCTAACCCAAGTGTTTTACTCATTGAGTTCACGTGTAATATAACTTTTCACGAGCACTTCCATAATCTCGTCACGTTCAATATGACGAATTTGGTTTCTCGCTTCGTTATGGCGCGGAATAAATGCCGGGTCACCACTTTGTAGATATCCTACAATTTGGTTTACAGGATTGTAGCCGCGTTCTTCAAGTGTTTTATATACATTCGAAAGGACGTTCTTGATATTCTCATTTTGTGCTTCTTCAATGTTAAACTTCATTGTCTTATTTAAATTATCCATGCAGTAACACTCCTCGACTACTTAAGTTAGATAGTGTTAGTATAACAAATTATTATATTATTAAAAACCATTTAGATAATCTTTAACGATTTGTAAAGCTTCTGACATATTTTCAGTGTTCGTTCCGCCACCTTGTGCCATGTCCGGGCGACCGCCACCTCTACCGTCAACGGCTTCAGCCATTTGTTTCATAATATCTCCAGCTTTTACGACTGATGTTTTATCTTTAGGCACCGTAACGATCATCGATACTTTACCGTCAACATTTGAAATGAGTGCGATAATGCTTTCTTGGTTTTTAGATTTAATGACATCCATCGTCTCACGTAGTTCTTTCACACTATCTACTGAAACTTCTGTCGCGATTAAATTAAATCCGTTAATGTCGAACGTTGCATCTGTTAAATCAGATAATGCATCTTTTTGAAGTTCTGATTTTAATGACTTTACTTCTTTCTCTAGTTGCTTCTTATCTTCAATTAATTGTTCAAGTTTAGAAATTGTATTTCCTGATTCTACTTTTAAGTGCGTATTTACGTCTTCAAGTACGTTGTCTTTATCTTCATAATATTCAACCGCATATTTTGAAGTGACCGCTTCGATACGTCTTACACCAGCACCAATTCCACTTTCTGAAATGATTTTAAAGAGTCCAATTTCTGATGTGTTTCTAACGTGGACACCACCACATAATTCAACGGAATACTGATCGATATCAACAACTCTAACAATATCTCCATACTTTTCACCGAATAATGCCATTGCCCCTTTACGTTTTGCGTCTTCAATTGGCATCTCGTTAATGTCTACGTAAAGTGAATCAAAGATTTTTTCGTTTACGATACGTTCAATCTCTTTTACTTCTTCTTTTTTAAGACCTTCAAGATGTGTAAAGTCAAAGCGTAGACGTTCTTTTTCAACGAGTGAACCTGCTTGATTCGCATGCTCTCCAACGACGTCTTTTAATGCTTGGTGTAGTAAATGTGTTGCTGTATGGTTTTTATTGATAAAGTTACGGCTTTCACGATCCACTGTTAACTCGTATGTTTCACCTGTTGTTATGACTCCTTCAGTAACAGTTACTGTATGGATGTTTTGTCCGTTTGGTCCTTTATATACATTTTTAACTTCCATTGTACCGTGTTCATTTTTAATGAAACCGATGTCTGCAACTTGTCCACCACTCACTGCATAAAACGGTGTTTTATCAAAAATTACGTCGACGTCATTACTTCCGTCATAATGATTGACAACTTCATCATTTGAAACGATGTAAAGCAGTTCAGCAGTTTCATTTAAGTGAGTATACCCCGTAAAGATACTCTCCTTATCTAATTTCTGGTACGTTTCTGATTGTACGTTCATCGATTCAGAAGATTTTCGCGCAGCGCGTGCACGTTCTCTTTGTCGTTCCATCTCTTCTTTAAAACCGTCAAGATCAACAGCAAGTCCGTCTTCTTCTGCGTACTCTACTGTCATTTCAACAGGAAATCCAAAAGTATCATATAGTTTAAATGCATCTTTACCACTAATTACTTCATCTTCTTTTAATGCTTTTTCTTTAACTGTACGGTAAATTTCAATACCTTCGTCAAGCGTTTGTAAAAATCTCGATTCTTCTTGTTGAATTACTTTTTTAATAAAGTCTTTATTTTCACCAATTTCTTTATAGAACGCGTTCATAACGTCGTCTACGACGTCAACTAATTTATATAAGAACGTTTCGTTAATCCCGAGTTCTTTTGCGTAACGCGTTGCACGACGAATGAGTCTTCTAAGCACGTATCCACGTCCCTCGTTGCCAGGTAACGCACCGTCACCAATCGCAAATGCAACTGTACGGATATGATCACTAATAACTTTAAACGCAACGTCATCCTTATCGTTATCACGATAAGTTTTACGAGAAGCTTTCTCGATTTCATTAATAATCGGAATAAATACGTCCGTATCAAAGTTTGTTGGTACGTTTTGGATTACGCTCGATAATCTTTCAAGCCCGAGCCCTGTATCAATGTTTTGACTTGGAAGTGGCGTATATGAATGATCGCTATTATGGTTAAATTCAGAGAATACTAAGTTCCAAATTTCTAAGTAACGTTCGTTTTCTCCACCTGGATACATTTCTTCTCTTGGTGTATCTCCTTCATATGATTCCCCACGGTCGTAGAATATTTCAGAGTTTGGTCCACATGGCCCTTCACCGATATCCCAGAAGTTTCCTTCAATACGGATAATTCGGCTTTCTTCAATACCAATTTTATCTTTCCAAATATGATATGACTCATCATCTTCAGGGTGAATCGTCACGTATAATTTATCTACTTCAAAGTTTAACCATTGATCACTCGTTAAAAATTCCCAAGCAAATTCAATTGCTTCCTCTTTAAAATAGTCACCGATTGAAAAGTTACCAAGCATTTCAAAGAACGTATGGTGTCTCGCTGTAAAACCGACATTTTCAATATCATTCGTACGAATCGACTTTTGCGCGTTTACAATTCTTGGATTGTTTGGCTTTTCAGTTCCATCAAAATACTTCTTTAACGTTGCCACACCTGAGTTGATCCACAGTAACGTGTCGTCGTTAACTGGTACTAAGCTTCTACTTGGTTCAATGTTGTGTCCTTTTGTTTCGAAAAAGTCTAAAAACATTTGACGTAGTTCGTTTGTTGAGATTTGTTTCATTTTAATTCCTCCTAAAATAAAAAATAGAATTCGCCCTTATTAAAAAGGGGCGAATTCTATCCGCGGTACCACCCAAATTATGAATGTTATTCATCACTTTAAGTATATAGTTGTGTGCACAAAGATCGATGCATTGCTCTCATCTACCGCAACGTTTCTGTATTTTCATCGAATAAAATAGTTCTAATATCAGTATAATTATAAAAATCATACGTCTTAAAGTCAATTGAAATCATACGGTGAAACACCTGACATGTTAATCATCGGGTCGATTCTTTTTTGCATGATTAATTCCATCGTTAATATATGATTATCTGTTTCTTCAATTGTCTCTTTTATATCTGTTTGTTTAAACATTTCTTTTAAATACGTTTTTAACATCGTTTGACGTTCGATACCTTCTTGGTTAATTGCATGGATAAAGGAATCTGGTTCACCGCATAAGACGAGGGATTCTTTTGCGCGCGTAATACCAGTATAAATAATATTCTTTTGTAACATATGATAATACTGTCTGACGATTGGCATAATGACAATTCGGTATTCACTACCTTGTGCTTTATGGATACTCGTACAATATGCGTGAGACAACTCTGAGTAATCTTTACGTTCATATACGATTTCTTGACCTAAAAAGTCTACCGTAATCGATTCTTTTGTGCCCGTTTTATCGTCTCGATATGTAATTTCTGTAATGATTCCACTGTCACCGTTAAACACATTATCTTCACGACGATTTTCAAGTTGAATGACTTTATCGTTTTCTCTATATATCTTATCTCCGAACTCGACTTCTTTTTTGTCTTCACTTGGAGGATTTAATACTTTTTGAATCGTTTGATTTAACACATTTATACCGGCAGGTCCTCTATAAATCGGTGCAAGCACTTGAACATCTTGCATCGTATACCCCTTTTTAACCGCACCCTTTACGACGATGTCAACAATATTTATAATGCCACTCGCGTCCGTTTGGAAAAAAGTACGATCTGGATGTCTCTCTAAAATATTTACTGGCAAGTTATTGTTAATTTGATACGCAAGTTGGATAATCGACGACGATTCCATTTGCCTGTATATCTTTTTTAGAATTGTCACGGGCACAGATTGTGATTCTATTAAATCTTTAAACACTGTTCCAGGACCGACTGACGGTAACTGAGCATCATCTCCAACGAAGACGATTTGCGTTTCTGGCAATACGTTTTTAATAAACTGATAAAACAACCACGTATCGACCATCGACATCTCATCGACGATTATTAAATCTGCATCGATAATATTGTCTAATATATCTGTCTCTTCAGTATCACGACCATATCCAATTAACCGGTGAATTGTCGACGCGCCTATACCTGTTGCGTCTTTCATTCGTTTTGCTGCACGTCCTGTTGGTGCGGCAAGCTTTATTGGATACTCTTCACCTTCAAAGTCGATAAACTTATCTATATTATGTAAAATTCTATACACCTCAATAATCCCTGAAACAATTGTTGTTTTACCTGTCCCTGGTCCACCTGTTACGACAGATATCGGATTAAGAATCGCATGCTTTATTGCTTTTTGTTGTTCATCATTAAATGTAATTTCTAACGACTTCTCGACTTGTGAAATCACTGTTTCAATACGTGAATGACTATACGATTCTACTTTTAGTTGACTAAGTCCATAAACTTTTTCAGCAGATTTACGTTCGCTAATAAAAAACAATTTTAACGTCACTTTATTGTCTCTTATTACTAATTCATCTTTTTCAGCGAGCTCGTCAATACGTTTATGAATGTCAGATGCTGAAAAATAAATCGAACGATTATTTAATATATTTAAAGATAGATCGATTAAATCGTTTAACTCTACGTACGTATGTCCGACTTCATTTAACTCTGTCTCTAATGCGTATTTAATTCCTGCATCGATTCTTTCGGTTGAATTTGGTTCGATACCTGCTTTAATTGCGATTTCGTCCGCTTTTTTAAATCCGATACCGAATATATCTTCGACGAGCTTGTATGGATTATTTTGTAGAACGTTTAATATATCTTCTTTATATGTATCGATAATTTTAGCGCGTTTTGAAGGTGCAATACCAAGCTCAATCATCATTAAATCCGCACGAGTCGTCGATTCGTTTTCAACGACTGTTCGGTATATTGTTTCTTTTCGTTCTTTTGTCAGACCCTTTACTCGGTCTAAATTCGACTTGCTTTCTATTATGAGTTCTAACGTCTTGTCACCGAGCGTATTTACGATGTTTTCTGCTGTTTTTTGGCCGACACCTTTAAACTTTTCACCAGATAAGTATTGTATGATTCCTTCTTTTGTCTGCGGGACATTCTTTTTAATTTGCCGTGCACTAAACTGTTTACCAAACCGTGCATGTTCGACAATTTCGCCTGTAAATGTGTACGTTTCATGTTCATCGACATGATGAAAATTCCCAGTGATGATCGTCTCTTCTTTTAATTCTGTGTTCGTTTCTTCGATAAAGACACGCATGACGTAGAAGTGATTATCATCATTATGAAATATTATTTTGTCGACAGTTCCAGTAACGAATAAATCATCTTCTATCGTCAATTGTGTCATCATTATCCCTCGTTTATATTTTTTATGCCGTTATGTGCAAGTATATGGTCTGGTTTGATTTGAATTGCTTTTTCAAAATGTCTTTTTGCTGCATCTTTATCGTCATATTTTGTCCATTTAATAAGTCCTAAGTTATATTCTGCGTCGGCATAATCGTATTTGTCCGTAATATTCGTAAGTAAAATTTCACCTTGATCGAGTAAGCCGAGCTGGCAAAGTGTTAACGCATATTGAAATACGAGTTCATAGTCTTCTTTATCCGCTTCATACATCGCTTCAAAAAACGGAATAGACATACTTAAATTTCCTTCATGGACATGCGTCATCGCGAGTAAATAGTTAATGTCTTTGTCTTCATTAAACGTATCATAAATACTTAAGAGTAACGTACGTGCATCTCTATATTTCCCTTCATTAAAATACATATTGCCGAGCGTAAAATATGCCACAGAATTATTTTTATCAAGTTCAATTGCTTTTAGTAAGAAGTTGTTCGCCT
>NZ_KV820865.1:53952-55954 GCF_001815515.1 Nosocomiicoccus sp. HMSC059G07 | reverse complement strand
GGACATGCGTCATCGCGAGTAAATAGTTAATGTCCTTATCATCATTAAACGTATCGTAAATACTTAAGAGTAGCGTACGTGCATCTCTATATTTGCCTTCATTAAAATACATATTACCGAGTGTAAAATATGCCGCAGAATTATTCTTATCCAGTTCAATTGCTTTTAGTAAGAAGTTGTTCGCCTCTTCGAGTTTACCGATGTTATATAGAACAGAACCTCCGTTAATATAGTGCGCCGGATTTGTCGGATCCTCTTCAATAGAATCAAAAATTTTCTTTAACGCTGTTTCGTAATCGCCTGCTTGAATAAAATCTTCGTATTTAAAACTCATGCTAAATACTCCAGTTTCTCTTCACCGTTAAACACTTCGTCAATCGTCGCGCCACCAATTACTCTGTCACCGTCGTATAATACAACTGCTTGACCTGGTGTGACTGCGCGTTGTGGTGCTTTAAACGTTACTAAAATTTTATTGTCATCTAATTTCTTAACAGATACGGCACTATCCGCTTGGCGATATCTAAACTTCGCATTTGCATCAAATTCGTCGGGCATATCATTAATGAAGTTAACGTCTTCAGCGATAAGACTCGTTGAGTATAATTTCTCATTATGGAATCCAGTAACGACGTATAATTCATTCGTTTCTAAGTTTTTACCTGCGACAAAATATGGTCCACCCGGTCCACCAATTCCTAAACCTTGGCGTTGACCGATTGTGTAGTACATAATTCCGTCGTGTTTGCCTTTTTCTTCGCCAGTTTCCATGTCGATTATTTTTCCTGGTTTAGCTGGTAAATAATTTGAAAGGAATGTTTTAAAATCTCTTTCTCCGATAAAACAAATTCCTGTGGAATCTTTTTTATCTTTCGTTGCGAGATCAAATTTATGTGCGAGTGCACGAACTTCTTTTTTATCAATTTCACCTAACGGGAATAGTGTTTTACTTAACTGTTCTTTCGTTAATTGGTTTAAAAAGTATGTTTGGTCTTTATTGTCGTCGACACCTTTAAGCATCGTCACTTCACCGTCGTGATTCACTCTCGCATAGTGCCCTGTCGCTACAAAATCTGCACCGAGTTTCATCGCGTGATCTAAAAATGCTTTAAACTTAATTTCTTTATTACACATGACGTCTGGATTCGGTGTACGTCCACGTTTATATTCTTCTAAAAAGTATTCGAATACTCTATTGTAATATTCTTTTTCAAAGTTGACTGAATAGTATGGTATACCAATTTGTTCAGCGACTTTTCTGACGTCCTCATAATCGACTGTCGCTGTACAGACACCAAACTCATCCGTATCATCCCAGTTTTTCATAAATATGCCGATGACGTTATACCCTTCGTCTTTTAACAGTTTCGCTGTGACTGAAGAGTCAACGCCACCACTCATTCCAACGACGACTGTCGTATCTTCTTTTCTCTTCATTTATATTCAACCCTTTATTTTAATCGATCATATAATTTCTTTAATGACTGTATTGTTTTTTCTATATCATCTTCAGTCGTTAAATGACTAAAACTAATTCTAAGTGAATGTGCCGCACGGTTTTCATCATACATTTTTGTAATAACGTGTGACGGTGTTACAGTTCCAGCGTTACATGCACTACCACCTGATATATAAATACCCTCTAAATCTAATGCCGTGAGTAAAAGTTCCGTTTCTGAAAATGGCACGTAAATGTTTAAAATATGTGGAGATTGACTGTTTAAATCACCGTTTACTTTAAACTCAACGCCCGCTTCTTTTAATCCATCTATGAGCTTCTCTTTACGAGATAAAATCACGTTGTTTCTTTCATCTTTTAACTGAACTGCTTCTAATACAGCTTCACTCATCGCATAACTGTAAAGCAAGTTTTCAGTACCTGCACGGCGTTCTCTTTCTTGTTTACCACCGACGAGTTGTGCGTGTAAATGCGTGACGCTTCTTACATATAATACCCCTACACCTTTCGGTGCATATAATTTATGACCACTCATACTCATTA
>NZ_KV820865.1:52461-53852 GCF_001815515.1 Nosocomiicoccus sp. HMSC059G07 | reverse complement strand
TAAATCACCATTTACTTTAAACTCAACGCCCGCTTCGTTTAAGCCATCTATGAGTATTTCTTTACGAGATAAAATCACGCTGTTTCTTTCATCTTTTAACTGAACCGCTTCTTTTACAGCTTCACTCATCGCGTAACTGTAAAGCAAGTTCTCAGTACCTGCACGGCGTTCCCTTTCTTGTTTACCACCGACTAGTTGTGCGTGTAAGTGCGTGCCGCTTCTTATATATAATACTCCGACACCTTTTGGTGCATATAATTTATGACCACTCATACTCATTAAGTCCACACCTAAATCGTCGACATTCACATTTACGTGACCGACTGCTTGTGCAGCATCAACATGAAGTAATACATCTTCTGGTAGTGATTCTTTAATCTCTTTTACCGGTTGGATTGCTCCTGTTTCGTTGTTGACGTAATGTAATGAAACGAGTGCTGTATTTTCATCGATTTTCTTATTTAATTCGTTTAAATTGATGAGACCATTTTCTTGTATAGGCACATATTTTACATGTGTTTTTAACCCTTTAACCGTTTCTAATATCGACATATGCTCTACTTCTGTCGTAATTACATTGACTTCTCTATTAAAGTGAGAGAGTGTCCCTCGAATGGCTAAGTTGTTAGACTCTGTTGCACCACTCGTAAATATAATCTCCTCAGGTTTTGCACCAATTGCTTCAGCGATTTTTTGTCGATTCTCTTCTAAAAACGCCTTAGCTTCTTTACCGATTCGGTGAATACTTGACGGATTTCCATATATATCAGAATGTTCTAGCATTCCTTTTATGATTTTTTTATCGACTGGTGTTGTTGCAGCATAATCTAAATAAACAGCCATAACACTTCTCCTTTAAAACTTAGTTTAGTAGAGATTTTACCATTTTTAACGTTATAAATATAGTCGACTGCTCTGAGTCGTTTCTTTAGATAAATTACGTCAAGTCTTGTAAGTTATAGAGTATATAAAAGGGAGAGATTAAATGAGTAAACCAGTCAATATATCAGTATTAAACTTAGTCTATGTACGTGAAGGATACGATTCAAAAGATGCATTTACACGTATGCGTCTTTTAGCAGAAGCATTAGATGATTCTAGTTATAAACGTTACTGGATCAGTGAACATCATAATATGAAATCTATCGCATCTAGTGCGACAAGACAACTCATACAGTACACGTTACAACATACTAAAAGAATTCGCGTCGGAAGTGGCGGCGTCATGTTACCAAATCATACGCCGTATATTGTCGCTGAAGAATTCGGTACGATGTACGAATTATTTGGAGACCGTTTAGATATTGGTCTCGGCAGAGCACCTGGAACAGATCAAGTAACTCTAAACGCGATTCGTCGTGGTAACCATCAAGGTATCTTTGACTTTGAAG
>NZ_KV820865.1:47909-52361 GCF_001815515.1 Nosocomiicoccus sp. HMSC059G07 | reverse complement strand
ACGAATTATTTGGAGACCGTTTAGATATTGGTCTTGGCAGAGCACCTGGAACAGATCAAGTAACAGCAAACGCGATTCGCCGTGGTAACCATCAAGGTATCTTTGACTTTGAAGAAGAAATTCGTGAGTTACAATTCTTTTTATCTGATAAAGAGTCGCAAGTCATCGCGAACCCAGGTTTAAACACAAATATCCCGTTATATGTTTTAGGAAGTTCAACTGATTCAGCGTACATCGCCGCACGTTTAGGACTGCCATATGCGTTCGCTGCACATTTTGCACCAGCAATGATGGAAGAAGCATTTGAAATATATGAACGCAACTTTACACCGAGTGAGCAATTAAAAGAACCATATAAAATGGCGTGCTTAAACGTCGTCGTTCAAGACACACAAGAAGAAGCAGAATACGTCGTAACGAGCCATTATCAAAATGTTTACGGAATGATCACACATCACCGTGGTCCGATGAAACAACCCGTTACAAACATGGACGAGATTTGGTCAATGCAACATAAAGAAATCATACTCAATCAATTCCCAGTTCAAATACTTGGCGATAAAGAACAAGCACTTAAAGACCTAGAAGCATTTCAAAATAAATTCGACGTCGACGAAATCATCGCATCTACTGCGATTTATGATACAGACGCTTTTATAAAGAGCTATCAATTATTTGAAGACGTCGTTATAGAGTATAATAAAAAGCAATAAGACTATCTTATTGCTTTCTTTTTGATAAAATATAGTAAATTAAACCACTAAAAAATATGACTTGAATAATTAATATCGGTGCAATTAAAAATAATAGTTCACGCAATGTTTTCACCTATTCTTATAGTAATTATTGTTAACTCTTATTTTAGCACTCTTCTAGCGTTTCATCATCTCGTTTTAGATTGGAAGGAACATTATGATACGTAATCAATTTAAATATATTAACCGTTTTAGAGAAATTGCCATCTTGTTTTCTAAAACTGGACTTGGGTTTATTATCGAAGAAAGTGGCTTAGATAAGTTACTCTCTTTACCGAGTCGATTATTTAATAAAAGCCAAAAACAAGAAGAAGATAAAACAATCGCAGAACGTATTCGATTATTTCTAGAAGAAGCAGGACCTGCATACGTTAAACTCGGTCAAATCGCGAGTACGCGTGGTGATATATTACCGGAGTCATTCATTAAAGAATTAGAAAAACTTCAAAGTAATGTACCTCCATTTTCTAGCGAAATCGCAAGAGAGTTAATCGAACAAGAATTAGATATTAAAATCGAAGACACATTTTTAATATTTGAAGATGAACCACTCGGTTCAGCGTCGATTGGACAAGTCCACCGAGCAGTGCTAAAAACTGGTGAAGTCGTTGCGATTAAAGTTCAACGACCAAACATTGAAAGAAATATTCGTATCGATTTAGAAATACTTAAAACGATCGCACAAGTTGCTGAAAAGAACTTTAAATGGGCGAAACAATATCAAGTCACAGATATTGTCGATGAGTTATCCACTGCCATTATCCAAGAAATGGATTATACGTTAGAAGCGAGAAACATTAATCGTATTGAACGTCAGTTTAAAAATTCAGAGGACGTCAAATTCCCACACGTCTATGAAATGTTATCAAACAAAACGATCTTGACGATGGAATACTTTGAAGGGATTTTAATTCGTAAAGTCGATGAACTTTCGCAAAAAGGTTTTGACCGTTATCAACTCGCAGATACATTTGCGCGTACAATTTTCACACAAATATTTGAACATGGATTTTTCCATGCGGATATTCACCCTGGGAACATCATCGTTTTAAACGATGGTACGCTTGGTTTTATCGACTTTGGTATGGTCGGAAAACTGACAGATAACGTTAAACAAAACTTCGGAAGTTTACTCATCGGTTTAATGCAAAAGAATTCTAAGAAAGTTGTACGTTCAATTATACAAATGGGTGTTGTACCAGATGACGTAAATGTCGATGACTTATACGAAGAAGCAGAGCTTATGCAAGATAAGTATTATGATATTCCGCTGAAAGACCTAGAATTTGGAGATGCGGTTAGAGACTTATTTACAATTACAAATAAATACCATATCCATTTACCAAAAGACTTTACATTACTTGCTAAAACGTTAATTACGTTAGAAGGTAACATTGAAATTTTATATAAAGACTACAGCATATTATCTGTCGCTGAACCGTTTGGTAAAAAGTTATTACTTCAAAGATTAAACCCTAAACGCGTTGCGGAAGATAAGTTTGAAGACTGGATTTTGTTAACAGATATTGTTGAAGATTCTGTAACAAACATCCATCAATTTACGAAAGGTTTGAGTACGAGACGATTGCCGATCAGTCTAGAACTTAAGGAAGAAAAAAGTATCGGAAGACATTTAGACCGAACGATTAATAGAATTTCTTTTTCAATCGTCTTAATGTCACTCTCTATATTAATGGCCGGAATCATTGTCGGATCTTCACTACTTGGTCAAGGGTCGATACTCTACAAATTCCCGGTGATAGAACTCGGTACGATACTCGCAATTGCGATGTTCTCTTGGCTAATATTTACGATATTTAAAAGTGGACGAATGTGAAAACACCTCCCAAATTGGGAGGTGTTTAAATATAGAACATATAATCATCAAACTCGTCTGATTGATTCTCAAGATCATGTAACGTCGTATGACGCAGCACGTCGTGTGACGCATCTCGTATTCTTTTCCATAAGAATCTCTCGTTTTTTGTGTCTTTATCGTCTAACTCTATTGCGATTATATTTTCGCCGACAGCTTGGAATACGTCGAGCACTGTAATTTC
Source organism: Nosocomiicoccus sp. HMSC059G07 (assembly GCF_001815515.1). Lineage (NCBI taxonomy): Bacteria > Bacillati > Bacillota > Bacilli > Caryophanales > Staphylococcaceae > Nosocomiicoccus > Nosocomiicoccus sp. HMSC059G07. The sequence continues at coordinate 49,546 of NZ_KV820865.1, read as the reverse complement.
ATCTGGCGGATAATTTAACTCATAACCACCGTACGCTCCGCGCGTACTTTTTACTAAATCTGCTTTTTTTAGACACGCGACGATTTGTTCTAAATATAAGTCGCTTATTCCTCTTTCAGTCGCGACAGATTTCACTGAACGCTTTTTAACTCCATATTCAGATGCGAGGACGTTCATAAAATATAATCCGTAGCGCCCTTTAGTTGATATCTTCACGTCATCACCTCTTAGTCATATCTCTTATGTTATGATTATAATTATAACGAAAAAGTTGGTGAAAAATCTAATGTCAAATGAACCATTAAGTTTTCGCATGCGACCAAAAACGATCGATGAAGTACTTGGCCAAGAACATCTCGTCGGAGAAAAAGGAATTATCAGACGAATGGTAAATGCTAAAAGACTACAATCGATGATTTTTTACGGTCCCCCAGGTATAGGTAAAACGAGTATTGCGAACGCATTAGCTGGCAGTACTAAATATAAATTTAGAACGTTAAACGCGGTGTCTAGCTCTAAAAAGGATATGGAACAAATTGTTTTTGAAGCAGACATGAGTGGTAGCGTAATTTTAATGCTCGATGAGATCCACCGACTCGATAAAGGAAAACAAGACTTTTTACTCCCTCATCTAGAAAGTGGAAAAATCGTTTTAATCGGTGCGACGACGTCAAATCCGTACCACGTCATTAATCCTGCAATTCGCTCTAGAACACAAATTTTTGAACTACATCCATTAACAGATGAGGATGTTAAAACTGGACTCACGCGCGCTTTAAATGATAAGGAGCGTGGCCTTGGTAATTTAAATGTAACCGTAGATGATGATGCTTTAGAGCACTTTATCCATGCAGCAAATGGTGATATTAGAAGTGCATTAAACGGCCTAGAACTTGCAGTATTAAGTGATACAAATAAAGAGATTCACGTTACACTTGAAGACGCGAGAGATACGATGCAACATAGTCAATTCTTGCACGATAAAGACGGCGATCAACACTACGACGTAATGAGTGCTTTTCAAAAATCAATACGCGGTAGTGATGTCGATGCGGCACTTCATTATTTAGGACGATTAATAGAAGCAGGAGACCTCGTTACAATTGCAAGACGATTACTCGTCATTAGTTATGAAGATATCGGGCTAAGTAACCCGCAACTACCAAGCCGCACACTAGACGCGATCATCGCAGCAGAACGACTTGGATTCCCGGAAGCGAGAATACCTCTCGCACAAGCAGTTATAGATTTAGCACTCTCTCCAAAATCAAATACAGCAATCAAAAGTATCGACAGTGCTTTATCAGATATACGAAAAGGACATATCGGCGTCATACCAGACCATTTAAAAGACGGTCATTATAAAGGTGCAAAAGAACTCGGTCGTGCAATCGGATATAAATATCCGCATAACTACGATAACCACGTCGTAAAACAGCAATATTTACCAGATAGTTTAAAATCAAAACAATACTTTAAAGATACGGGATCATCCAAATATGAAAGTTATTTAAATGAGACGTACGAGAAATTAAAACCGTTCGTAAAATAAAAATAAGGCGAGTATCCAATTGATACTCGCCTTTTATATGTACTCGATGTTTTAATTTTACGCAAATCACTTTTGCGTCAACGAC
>NZ_KV820865.1:16210-47809 GCF_001815515.1 Nosocomiicoccus sp. HMSC059G07 | reverse complement strand
AAACCGCAACCTCTTTTACATAAATCCGATTTATGTCAAAAGATTAAAAATAATTTTACGTAGACGACTTTTACGTTAAATCATATCCTATTATTTAAACAGAACGAAAATTAAAACCGTTCATAAAATGAAAACGAGGCGATTATCACCCAGATACTCGCATTTTTATCGTCTCGAACATCTTAATTTTACGCAAATCACTTTTGCGTCAACGACTATCTCATTAATTTAACGATTAGAGCAATTGTGTTAACGAAACCGCAACCTCTTTTACATAAATCCGATTTATATCAAAAGATTAAAAACAATTTTACGCAAATCACTTTTACGTTAAAGCATCCTCAGTTATTTAAACAAAAAACGAGTACCATTCAGATACTCGTCTTTTAGATTAAGATATTATTGTTAATTTGTTTTTTTAGTTGTTTTCGTTTTTTTAGTAAATCACATGATTTCGATGCGTTTTTAGCATTTAATTTTTGCTTTCTTTTCGTAATTATCTGACTGACAGATACCATCAAATCACGCAACCTTTCACGTTTATTTTTTTACTTTACTATAGTAACATACTTTAAAAATTTTTAAAGAATTTTATCTGATTTTTTTCAAAAAAAAGACAGTTACAAAGTAACTGTCTTTAAAACATCCGATAGCGTCGTGTGTTTTTGCCAGATGATTTGGCCTGCTTTGTGCAGGTGGGTGCCCTGCCAAATACTCATGAAGTCCCGTTAAATCCGGGCGTTCCAATTATATTCGGACGCCAAGCTCCCGATTTTATAGGTGTTAGGTCAAAATAAAACCGGCACATCACGAACGCATCAGATGTTTTACTTGTTATTATAATAGCATATACTGTGTATTCATGCAAAGAAATTGCATTTAATGAATCTGACATAAGTTAATATCGCAGTTTTCACAGTTAATAATTTTTCTTAATCGCTTAATATCTTTAATCGTAATAATCTTACGATTTACGTCAATGATACCCTCTTTTGTTAATTCTTTTAAATATCGATTCACGACTTCTCGGGATGTACTAGCGAGCATCGCGAGTTCTTGGTTTGTTAGCTTCGTGTCAATCACAATACCACTCTTCGTCTCTACACCAAACGAGTTAGATAATCGAACAAGGACGCTAGCAAGTGCACCGAGTTTTCCATATGAAAGTAAATCTCTTAGTTTAGAAGAGTGTCTTTGTCTTTCAATTTCAAGCCAACGCATCCATTCTATTGTATATGAATTATCTGAAAGTATTTTTTGTTCAAAAATCGAGCGTTCAATACGATATAGATGTACTTCAGTTTTCGATTTAGCAAACGTAGAATGACGCTTTGGTCCACAAAATAAAGTGAGCGATCCAAACAAACAATCTTCTTTTAAGTAATGGATTGCATTTTCTGATCCATCATCTTGCATTCTTAAAACAAATACTTCCCCAGTTTCAATTACATATATATGTTCTGTTGGATCTCCAGAGTGATAAATAAATTCGTTTTTCTTTAATTTTAATTCATTACCATTTTGCTTTATGTATTTAAGGATAAGTTCAGGTTTAAATAATTGAGAATTCGAGATAGTAATCACTTCCCTTTAAACAAAATTCTATCATATTTTGTGACTTTTATCACTTTTTACAGCATATATTGTGAACGTTTTCAAGAAAAACATCACAAATATCTATGAAATTGTTACGAAAATATGTCAAAGTGTGACTTTTATCACTTTTTTAAAAAGGTAAATACACTACAATAAAGGTATAAGAATACGGAATTGGAAGGTGAATTACTATGGCTGATAAAAAAGTCGTACATCAAAATGATGACAAAGATATTGTAAAAAACGAAAATGTCACTGAAGATGTACATAATTTAGATTTACGAGGCACGTTTTTCTTTACGATGGCACTCGGCGCACTAATGTTAGTTTCTTGGCTAGGTGTATTCTGGTTATTTATGGAAAGAATGTAAAAAGGAAAGGTGAAATAAATGCATAAGTACGAAAAGATATGGTTAAGCTTTGGAACTGGTTCATTAATCTTATTCCTTGTTATTTTAGGAATTTCAGCAGTTCACCAAGGTCACTCACCTGCAGCATCAGGTATTGAAACAATTAACCCTGATCACGTGAGAGACGACGCAAGATTTAAAGAACCTGGTTTATATGAGTCACAAGAAGAAGGATTCGATTATGACTTATACATGGTCGCAAGCATGTTTAGATATGAACCTGCTGAAGTCGAAATCCCGAAAGGTTCTAGAGTTCGTGTAATGGTAACAACTCCAGATGTGATTCACGGTTTAGAAGTAGCAAAGACAAATATTAACATGATGGTAGAGCCGGGGTTAATCTCTAAATATCATGCAACTTTCAATAAAGAAGGCGAATTTTTAGTTGTATGTAACGAATATTGTGGGACTGGCCATACGGACATGACATCAATCATTAAAGTTGTCGGGAGTGAAGAATAATGGCGAAGTCTTATAAAAACACAACTAAAAATGAATTATACAAAGCAGACACAGTCATTAATAGAAAAGACGCAAAATTAGTTCTTGCGAACTTCTTATGGGTAATTTTTGCACTCGTAGTTGGTGGGTTCGCAGGGGCATTACAGACATTTGTTCGTTCAGGATATTTTGAATTACCGTTTAATATTGGATACTATCAAATCTTAACGTTACACGGTGTGATTCTTGCATTAGTTCTTACATTCTTCTTTATTGTAGGATTCCAAACTGCCGTTGTATCAAGAGCAATGGGTAGTTTAACTGACGGAGAAAGAAAGTCAGGTTGGATCGGATTTTGGTTAATGTCGATCGGTACGTTAATGGCAGCAGCCATGATCGCAACGAACCAAGCAACAGTTTTATATACATTCTATGCACCACTTCAAGCACATGGTATCTTCTATGTTGGTTTAACACTCGTTATCGTAGGTACATGGATTGCAACAGGTGCTCAGACAAAGCGTTACTTTAGATGGAGAAAACAAAATCCAGGTCAAAAAACACCTACGATTGCATATTTTGTTGCTATTAACAACGTCATGTGGTACGTATGTACCATCGGTGTCGCAACATCTGCGTTAACTCAACTTATCCCTTGGTCATTCGGATTAATCGATACAGTTAACGTAAAACTTACACGTACGTTATTCTGGTACTTTGGACACGCACTCGTATACTTCTGGTTATTACCAGCATATATGGTTTGGTATGCAGTATTACCTAAAATTATCGGAGTTAAAGGTTTTTCAGATAAACTTGCAAGACTTAGTTTCGTCTTATTCCTATTCTTCTCAATTCCGGTTGGTATCCACCACCAATTAGTTGAACCAGGAATCGATGCATTCTGGAAAGGACTCCAAGTTGTATTAACGTTCATGGTTATCGTACCATCACTTATTACAGCATTTAGTTTATTTGCATCATTTGAAACATTCGGACGTAAAAATGGTGCGACAGGTTTATTCGATTGGTTTAAGAAATTACCTTGGAACGACTCAAGATTCGTATTACAGTTTGTCGGTATGTTATTCTTCGTACCTGGTGGTATCGGTGGTATCATCAACGCATCTGGTCAAATGAACCAGGTCGTTCACAACACGATGTGGGTCGTTGGACACTTCCACATTACAGTTGGTACACCAGTTGTATTAACTTACTTTGCAGCAATGATGTTCTTACTTCCGCACTTAGTCGGTGGTAGAATGACTAAACTTACAAACTCACTTGGTTTATGGTTAGCATACACGTGGGCATTAGGTATGGGTATTATGTCATTTGCAATGCACATGGCAGGTATCAAAGGTGCGCCTCGTCGTTCAACATTCTCTGAGTACGGTGGTCATGCAGTTGCCGAAGAGTGGATCAGTTATCAGTTATTACAAGCAATTGGTGGTTCATTCTTACTAATCGCTATTATCATCGCATTCTTTGCATTCTTCTTATCACTAAGAACACCGAAGACAGATGTTGTCGAAGAGTTCCCTATCGCTCGATTCATGGACGATGGAGATGCACCACTTAAATGGGTTGAAAACTGGAGATTATTAATCATCATTACGATTTTCTTAGTCGTAATTGCATACACAGTTCCAATCTCACAAATCTTTACAGAAAACATTCCAGGATCACCAGGATTTAAAGCTTGGTAATCAAACACAAAAATAAGCTTAGCAAATTGCTAAGCTTATTTTTTATTACTTACCTTCTGGTTTAATTTGAAGATGTAATTCGTTTAATTGTCTGTTTGAAACAAACGATGGTGAATCCATCATTAAGTCTTGTGCACTACTTGTTTTAGGGAATGCAATAACGTCACGGATATTATCTGTTTTTGTTAGTAACATAACAAGACGATCTAATCCGTATGCTAAACCACCATGTGGTGGTGCTCCATATTTAAATGCTTCGATTAAGAAACCAAACTGATCGTGCATTTCTTTTTCAGAGAAACCAAGTGCTTTGAACATTTTCTCTTGAAGTTCAGGATCAGAAATACGTATTGACCCTCCACCGAGTTCATAACCGTTTAATACGATGTCATAAGCATTTGCTTTTACTTTTTCTGGTGTTGTTTCTAGTAGCTCGATATCTTCTTCTTTTGGTGACGTAAACGGATGGTGTGCTGCAACAAAGCGTTCTTCCTCTTCATCGTATTCAAATAATGGCCAATCTGTAATCCATACGAAGTTGTATTTATCTTCGTCGATTAACTCTAACTCTTTACCAAGTTTATTTCTTAAGTTACCTAGACTTGCATTTACAACAGATGCTTTATCTGCTCCGAAAAATATGAGGTCATTGTTTTCAACGTTTAATAGTTGTTTTAATTCTGCTTGTTTTTCATCGTCAAAGAATTTAGCGATTGGACCTGAGAATGCTTCGTCGTTATATTTTAACCAAGCAAGTCCTTTAGCCCCGTATAATTTTACATACTCTTCAAGAGCCTCAATATCTTTTCTAGAGTATTTGTCTGCATTGTTTTTAACGACGATTGCTTTAACGATTCCACCGTTTTCAACTGTAGATTTAAACACTTTAAAGTCGACGTTTTTACTAAATTCGCTAAGTTCTACGAGTTCCATATCAAAACGTGTATCTGGCTTATCTACACCGTAACGTAACATCGCATCATCATATGTCATACGTGCAAATGGTGTTTCAATGTCTAAACCTTTGACTGTCTTAAATACGTGTTTTAATAAACGTTCGTTTAGGTCGACCATATCTTCGACGTCAGTGAATGATTTTTCGATATCCACTTGAGTAAACTCTGGTTGACGATCACGACGTAAGTCCTCATCACGGAAACATTTTACGATTTGATAATATCTTTCAAAACCACTTAACATAAGTAGTTGCTTATAAATTTGTGGTGACTGTGGTAATGCATAAAATTCACCGTGGTGAATACGTGACGGTACTAAATAGTCACGTGCACCTTCTGGTGTTGATTTAGATAAAAACGGTGTTTCAACATCTACGAAAAATTCGTCATTTAAAAATTCACGAATTGCTGCAGTAGTTTTATGGCGTGTTCTTAATGTTTCTTGTAAACGTTGACGTTTTAAATCGACGTAACGATATTTTAGTCTGACGTCTTCACTTACGTCTTCATCTTCAATTTGGAATGGTGGAGTTTGCGCTTTAGATAACACTTTAAGTGTATTTGCAACGACTTCTAACTCACCTGTTTTAATGTTTTCGTTCACTGTCGACGGGTCACGTTTAACGACTTCACCAGTTACTTCAATAACGTACTCTGAGCGTAGTGTGTCTGCAATTTCTGTTGCTTCTTGATTGTCTTGATTAAAAACAACTTGTACGACGCCTGAAGCATCTCTTAAGTCGATAAAGATTAACCCACCTAAGTCACGACGGCGTTGTACCCATCCTTTTAATATTACAGTTTCGTTTAATTGTTCTAACGTTTCTAATACGAGTGTTCTACTCATTATTTAATAGCCTCCTGTAAGTTTTCAATTGAAGTTTCCACTTCTTCTCCTGTTGCCATATGTTTTAATTTGACTTGACCAGTTTCAAGTTCATTTTCACCTAATACAATTGTATAAGTCGCACCTTTACGGTCTGCATCTCTAAACTGAGCTCCGACACCACGAGCTTTATAATCCATATCGACAGTCAATTTATTTTTTCTTAACCGTGATAATAACACGCTCGCATAGTCTCTTGCTTCTTCCCCTATCGTCACAACATATAAATCTAGCGTGTGAGGGTTTTTAATCTCTATACCTTCTGCTTCAAGTGCAAGTAGCAATCGTTCAATAGATAAAGCAAATCCGATACCTGTTTCTTTCGGACCGTCTAACATTTCTACTAAACCGTTATATCGACCACCACCTGCGAGCGTAGTAATCGAACCAAAACCATCTGAAGTACTCATTAATTCAAATGCAGTATGTGTGTAATAGTCGAGTCCACGAACTAAATTCGGATCTTCGACGTATTTAATACCGATTTTGTCGAGTTGAGATTTTACTTTTTCGTAATACGACAGTGATTCTTCATTTAAGTAATCAGTGATTTTTGGTGCTGTCGCCATTAACGGGTGATTTTTATCTTTTTTACAGTCTAATATTCTCATTGGATTTGAATCGATTCGTGACTGACAGTCAGAACAAAACTCATCAATACTCGGTCTAAAATGTTCTTGAAGTGCTTTTTGATACTCTTTACGACTATCAAAGTCACCAATTGAGTTAATGTGTAGCTCTAAATCTTTTAAACCAAATGACTCGTAAAACGCCATCAGCATGCTTAAAATTTCAACATCGATTAACGGATTTTCAACACCGATCGCTTCTACACCGAACTGAACGAACTGTCTGTAACGCCCTTTTTGTTGACGTTCGTATCTGAACATCGGCTGATTGTAGAAGACTTTAATCGGTTGATTGGGGTCGCCGTACATTTTGTTTTCAATATAACTACGTACGACCGGTGCTGTACCTTCAGGACGAAGTGTCATACTTCTATCGCCTTTATCTTTAAACGTATACATTTCTTTATTGACGATATCTGTCGTATCCCCAACAGCTCTTACGAATAAATCCGTACTTTCAAAAATTGGCGTTCTAATTTCTTGGTAATTGTACTTTTCACAAACGTCTTTAAGTGTGTCTTCAATAAACTGCCACTTATAAGAATCTTTCGGTAAAATATCTTGCGTACCGCGTGGTATTTGTATCATAGATTTCCCTCCATAAAAATATCCCTTATACCGCTTATGGTATAAGGGACGAATATATCGTGGTGCCACCCTAATTTAGTAATGGTTTACTCTTCATTAAAAATTATTTTATTAATATATAGAAGTGTCTGTAACATTTTAAAATGCGTCATTCTCACCAAACATGACGTCTCTGCTCGCTCATTTTTAAAAGTACTTCTTCTATAATTAGATTATATAAATTATAAATTAATATCGTACTTATAGTCAAATGTTTATCTACTCTTCAAGATATATTTCTAAGCCATCTAATAGTCCTTTAACTAAACGATTTTGATAATCGTCAGTATTAAGTAAATAATCATCAACGTCGTTACTTAAAAATCCGAGTTCGACTAACGTTGCAGGATAATCGAGTTGTTCTGTTACTTGATATCCCATAACTTCAACGCCATTATTCGGCAACAGTGCGTAACGGTCTAAACCTTCATTCATAGCAGTTGCTAAGTCTTTTTGGTTATCATGAGTATAGAATGTTTTAAAGCCAGTAGGTTCTGGAGATTCAAACGCATCACTATGAAGTGAGATAAAAATATCTCCTTCGACTTCACGATCATCGAGTTCTACTGTTTTATTCGAGTTACGAATCATCACGACTTTTGCATTCGATTGTTTTAACACTTTTTCTAACTTTAGCGCAACGGATAACACAATCGTTGCCTCGTTTTCACCATAATATGACGGTGCCCCTGGATCTGTACCACCGTGTCCAGGGTCAATGACGATTGTTTTTCCTTTAAAGTCATATTTCTTTTCTGTAAAATCAATTGTTATATTTTGATAATTATTTTTTGGTTCATATGATTTTACGATGTAAATAAATGAAAAAATAAATAATAAAGACGTTACAAATATAAATAACGGTTTTACATATACATGCTTTTTTGTTTTAAGAAACCAAATTAAAAATTGGCCGACCTTTTTTAAGAATGCCTTTAGTCCATTCATTAAATAATCTTACCTTCTTTGGATTCATATATGATTGTAATCGGTCCACTATTTGTTAAACGAACATCCATATGCTCACCGAAAAATCCAGTTTTAACGAGCACCCCTTCTTCTCTTAGTTGCTCATTAAAGTATTCATATAGCTCGTTTGCATGCTCTTTACTCGCAGCACCGACAAACGATGGACGGTTTCCTTTTCTGACATCTGCATATAACGTAAACTGAGAAATACTTAAAATCTCTCCTCCGACATCTTTGATCGACAAGTTAATTTTTCCGTCGTTATCTTCAAACACTCTTGCCTTTACAATCTTTTCAGCAAGTTTTTTTGCATCTTCTTTCGTAGATGTCTCACTCACACCGACGAGTAACATATATCCCGTTTGGATTTCATTATATAACTCGTTTGTAATGACTGAAGCATGACTTACTTTTTGTAATACGACTTTCACTTATAACACCTCATTTAAACACGCGCTCAACACTATAAATATCTTTTAAATTTTTAATTTTATCGACGATACGATGTAAATCTGGTTTAGATTGAACCATAATCGAAATATTCACTTTCGCATGGTTACTCGCATTCGTTTGGCCACTCACTTGAGTAATCGGAACTTTCTCACTTGACACGAGGTTTAATATTTCATTGACTAAACCATTACGATCGAATCCGTGGATTTCTAAATTCACTTTATAACGTGCTTTGTCTTCGATACTTCCGACCCATGAAACGTCGATTAAACGTTCTGTTTCATTTTGAATGTTCGCACAACTTTTGACGTGAACTTTTACACCGTGACCTTTTGTTATATAGCCGACGATGTCATCTCCTGGAACCGGGTTACAACATTTTGCAAGGCTCACGAGCATACCGTCTAATCCTTCAACAATTACTCCAGACTCTGAAGTCGTTTGTTTAAAGTCTTTTTTACGTTCTACTTCAAGAACAGGTGACGTATCTTTTTGTTTTAAATGACTCGTCAAACGGTTCACGATTTGCTGTGGTGTTACACCACCATATCCAACCATTGCATATAGATCATCGATTTGATTTAAATTATAACGCTCTAACACTTGAGCGACTGTTTTTTCAGTTAATGCTTCTTCTAGTTTAAAACCGTTTAACTTAATTTCTTCTTCAACTTGTAGGCGACCTTTTTCAACGTTTTGTTCACGGTCTTGCTTTTTAAAGAACGCTCGTATTTTATTTTTAGAGCTCGATGACTTTACGAGATTTAACCAGTCTAAACTTGGTCCGTATGACTGTTTGCTCGTACGAATTTCGACGATATCACCAGTATTTAACGTAAAATCAATCGGTACAATTTTACCGTTTACTTTTGCTCCGACCATCTGATTTCCGACTTCTGAGTGTACAGAATACGCAAAATCAATCGGCACTGCACCTTGTGGTAACTCGACGACGTCACCATTCGGTGTAAATACATAGATCTTATCAGATAACATATCGCTCTTTAATGCATCCATAAATTCTTCAGCATCTGTATAAGACGATTCATTATCGACAATTTCTTTTACCCAGTTATTCGTCGGTGCACTTAACTTTTGACCTTCTTTATATGCCCAGTGTGCAGCGACCCCGTGCTCTGCGATTTCGTGCATTTCAAACGTTCGAATTTGTATTTCAAGCGGATCCCCGTTTGGACCGACGACTGTCGTATGTAGTGACTGATACATATTTTGTTTCGGCATTGCGATATAGTCTTTAAAACGACCAGGTACCGGCTTCCAAATCGTATGGATAATACCAAGTACTGCATAACAGTCTCTAATATCATCGACGAGTACGCGTACAGCGAGTAAATCAAAAATTTGGTCAAATTGTTTATGTTGGTCTTCCATTTTACGGTAAATACTATAGATATGTTTTGCGCGACCAGATAAACTATTTTTAATATGTGATTTTGATAATTCACTTTCGATTTGTTCAATCGCTTTGTTAATGATAACTTCACGTTCACTACGTTTCTTTTTCATATAACTAACGATTCTAAAATATGCACTTGGATCGATATAGCGTAATGAGATATCTTCTAATTCCCATTTAATACTCGAAATCCCGAGTCGGTTCGCAATCGGTGCGTAAATTTCAAGTGTTTCTTTAGAAATACGAATTTGTTTTTCTTCAGGCATCGCTTTTAACGTACGCATATTGTGCAGTCTATCTGCGAGCTTTACTAAAATTACTCGAACATCTTTTGCAATTGCAACGAACAGTTTTCTATGGTTTTCTGCTTGTTGCTCTTCTAGTGAACGGTACTTTACTTTTTCTAACTTCGTTACACCATCAACAATTACCGCAACTTCTTCATTGAACATATTTACTAAATCTTCATGAGTATACGGCGTATCTTCTACAACGTCGTGTAAAAATCCTGCGACAATCGTCGCTACATCGAGCTTTAACTCTGCTAAAATACCTGCAACTTGAACTGGATGTAAAATATACGGCAATCCATTTTTTCTAAATTGACCATCATGAGCTTTTTCAGCAAGATCATAAGCATCTTTAACCATATTTAACTCATCATCATTCATATATGCACTACATAAATTAAATACATCTTCAGCAATATATGGGTATTCTTTATCACTCATGATCTCACTTCCTTTAAAAGTCTTGTTATGTAAAAGTGCCTGATTGCTCAGGCACTATAATTATCATTCATTATATTCTAATAATGAGATAATTTCATAGTCTTTAATTTTATCTCGACCATTTAAATAGTTTAACTCGATTAAAAACGCGAGTCCGACTACGATACCACCGAGCTCTTCAACAAGATGAATCGCCGCTTCAATCGTTCCACCAGTAGCAAGTAAGTCATCTGTAATTAACACACGTTGACCTTTTTTAATTGCATCTTTATGAATTTCAAGTGTGTTTGTACCGTATTCTAAATCATACTCATAAGAGATCGTTTCTCTCGGTAGCTTATTTGGTTTACGCACTGGCGCAAAGCCAATACCTAACTTATAAGCAACTGGACATCCGATAATAAATCCTCGTGCTTCCGGTCCAACGATAATATCGACGTCTTTATCTTCAGCGAATTTAGCAATTTGATCTACCGCGTAGCCAAATGCTTCACCGTTATCCATAATAGTCGTAATATCTTTAAACTGTACGCCAGGTTTTGGCCAGTTTTCTACTTCAGAAACATACTGTCGTAAATTCATTTAATAATCTCGCACCTTTACATTTAATACTATTATTTTAACATAATTCATACGTATACACATCGTTTTTATTCGTTTATTAGCGTTTCAATATATGTTTTTAACTCTGGTCTCGAGGACATTTTTAAAATCGTCTCCGCATTTAACTTTTCACTAAGTTGTTTAAAATATTTCGATTCGATGACGACGAGATCAGACGTTAAATCCTCATTGTAAAAAATGACGCCTTCATTTAATTTAACACGATTTAAATCATCTAAAACATTTAATACTTTGACGAGCATATCCATAGTAATATTATGTTTTTTTGCAAATTGTGGTGCATATTTTTTTAAGTCAATCGCACCATTTTCAGCATTAATAATCGTTTCATACACATGTTCAATCGTTTGAACTTTAGGAATCCCACTAAAGAATAAATTATCTTTATCATCAAAAATAGCGACGAGTTTTGAAGTTTTTAATTGCTTCACTGATGCTTCAAAATTTTGTATAGAAATTGGCAAATCTCTAAAAATCACTTGGTCAACGTTATAAATAATCGTCTCACCGTAATGGAAATAGTTATCACCGAGCTTTTCTTTATCTTCAGCGATAAAGAAAATATCACTCTTTTTATTAATACGTTTAAAGTTTTGATTGTTTTTTGAACGCATATCAAATAGCTGCATATCTTTAATTTCAGCGTCATTTAATACGAGTTGAACTTTTTCTACACCGTTAAACTCGTTGATACCGAGCGTTCCAATCATGTAAATTTTCTCGCCTTGAGATGTCTCGTTGTATAATTCCCCGTAGTTAAATCCGATGACTTCAAAACTATAATCGTAAAGCGTCATTTTTAAATGCTTGTTATCAACTCCGAGCTGGCGAATCGAATCAATTCGTGCGCCACTTATCATGACTGTTGGTGCTAAAAATCCATGTCCAAACGGTCGCAATGCATTTAATGCCTTAATATCATCTGTCGTAACGTTCTTGTTCGTTAGCTTTAAATCAACATCTCTAGTCGGTTTTGATGAAGATCCTTTGTCGTTCATGTACGCTGTTAATTCATCTTTAAAATCGTCCATGGATTCTATTGGTACTTTAATACCAAACGCTTGATTATGTCCGTGTGCAACATGAGACACTTTTAAATGTGATAATTCTTGAAGTAGTTCTATCGTATTAATTGAACGCGCACTTCCAGTGTATACATCTTCATCTTTTGTCAGTAAAATTGCCGGTACACCGTATGCTTCAACTATTTTAGAAGCAACGATTCCTAACACACCAGGATGCCATAAATCACCGTAAATGACGTGAATGTTATCGTCAGCATTTAAAAACTCTAACGCTTCAGCGTACGTATCCTCAACCATTTGCTTTCTAGTATCATTTAACATCTCTATTTCTGTAGCTATCATTTCCGCTTCACTATAACTTTCTGAAAGTAAGAGAGATACTGATATACTCGCTTCGTCTATACGACCCGTTGCATTTAAACGCGGTGCAATCGTAAAACCGACCGTCTCTTCGGTAATTTCACCTGAAGATTTCGCGGCATTCAACAGTGCTTTTACACCAATATTCGTATGACTGTTTAAATAATCTAACCCATGAATGACAAAATATCGATTCTCATCAAACATCGGCACCATATCTGCAATCGTTCCGATCGCAACAAGGCCAATAAATTCATCTTCAACGTATCCTAGCGCTTCAATCACTTTATAAGTAATACCGACCCCGGCTAAGTTGTTACATGGATAATTTCCATTTGAATGATTCGGGTGAATGATAACTGCATTTGGCATTTCCTCACTAAATTCATGGTGATCGATGACGATGACGTCTATATCATTCTCTCTTAGTAATTCAATTTCTTTAATATGTGTGACCCCATTATCAACTGTAATTACTAAGTCAAAATTCCCGATGACTTCTTCTTTTAATAAATCATAATTTAAACCATAACCGTGATCGACACGATTTGGGATAAAGAAATACACGTTTATATTTCGTTTTTTTAACGCTTTATAAAGAATCGTCGTACTCGTAATTCCATCCGCATCATAGTCCCCGTATATTAAAATTCGACTTTGATTGTTAACATGCTCCTGGATTAACTCTGTCGCTTTGTCGATATCATATATGAGTGACGGTGAATGTGTTTCTGGTTCTAATATTTTCTTTAAATCATCTTCAGATGTGAACCCACGATTTTCTAAAATATGTTGACTGAGTTCACTTAATTTATATCGTTCGATAAGTTCGTCTGTAATAGACGATTCATTTTCATTTAAAATCCAATGATATGTTGACTCGTACATATAATCATCCTTTAAAAAACGTCTAGGCGATTTGCCTAGACGTTATTTTATACTAATACTTTATCGTCATTACTACGTTTTTCTTCGTATACAACTAGTTTACCACCATTTTTACGAAGTTGTCTCTTTTTAAGAACACCCCATAATTGAATTGCGATAAATAGAGATGAGTATACACCACTAATTAAACCAACGAGTAACGCAACTGAGAACGTAAAGATCGATTCGCTTCCCATAAATACGAGGAAAACAACGACGATGATTACAGTAATTACTGTGTTTAATGAACGTGTCATCGTTTGTCTTAATGACGTATTGATGAGGCGATTAATATCGTCTTCACTATGATATACTTTCATCTTTTTATTGTTTTCACGAATACGGTCTAACGTAACAATCGTATCGTTAATTGAGTAACCGACGATTGTCAGTACTGCGGCAATAAATGTAATATCGACTTCTAATCTAAAGAAACTGAATACCGCAATCATTACAAATACGTCATGCAGTAACGCAAGAACAGCCGGTAATCCCATACGCCATTCAAAACGAATCGTTACGTATATAATAATCGCAACTGACGCTATAAGTAATGCTTTAATTGCGTTTTTAACGAGCTCTTGTCCAACGACTGGACTCACTGTACTCGTCATCGGAGTTTCGCCGTACTTCTCTTCAAAGAACGATTGTAACTCTGCAATTTGGTTTTTATCTAAATCTTTTGAGTAGCGCGCAACAACTGTCTTATCCCCTGACTTCGTTAAACTTTCTGGCTCTAGTCCAAGTTCAACTAAATCATCTCTTACAGACTGTTCTGTCGTATTAGACTCAGCGACAATATCTGCACGTGTACCACTCGTAAAGTCGATTCCGAGGTTCAGTCTATATATTGATAAAATAGCGATTCCTGCTACGATAATGAGACCACTTAATAGGAAGAATTTCTTCGCATGTTCTGCAAATTTTAGTCCATCCCAAACAGTCGTTAGTTCTTGAACGTTAACACCTTCACGAATGTTATGGATATGCTTTTTCTTTAAACCGAATAACTGCGGTTTGTTGTCCATCCAGCCAGATGAAACGAGTAAACGCATCAGTACGCGAGTTAAGAATACTGCTGTAACGAAACTCATTAAAATAGATAGTAAGAGCATCGTCGCAAATCCTTTAACGCTAGACGTACCGAATATGAATAAAATAATCGCAGCGATTAACGTCGTTAAGTTCGCGTCAATAATTGTCCATAATGACTGATTCGCACCTTTTTTATACGATTCTTTAATACTTCGTCCGATTCGTATTTCTTCTTTTATACGTTCATATAAAATAATATTTGCGTCAACGGCCATACCGACCCCTAATATTAACGCTGCAATACCAGGGAGTGTTAACACACCGCTAATTAAGTTAAACATTACGAGCGTTAAGTAAATGTACACGACGAGTGTAACTGACGCAATGAGTCCTGGTACTCTATAGAAAATAAGCATATAAATGAGTACGATTGCGACACCGATTAAACCTGCTGTTACAGTTTTATCGAGCGCCTCTTCACCAAACTGTGCGCCGACACTTGTCGAATAAATTTCAGTTAACTTAACAGGTAACGCACCAGAGTTTAGTAATGCTGCAATATTTTGAGCACGTTGTAACCCTTCTTTATCACCAAACCCTCCAGAAATCATTACTTCTGTTGAGTTAATTGGCTTATCCACTGAAGCTGCTGAAATATATTTAGAATCTTCTTTTTTGGCTTCTTCAACGAAAGAGTCGACGCCTTCTTCAAAGTCCATCCAAATAACTAAAAGATTTGCTCCTTTCTGTTTTTCAGAAATTTCTTTTGTTATTTCATGGAACTTACTTGCATCTTTTAATTTTAAAGATACGATCGGTTGGTTTAAATCGTCATACCCTTGACTCGCCCCACCTTGTACTAAATCTTTACCGGATAGTAAAACATTATCTTCAACGTCACGAATTGTAAGTTCTGCTTGCGTTGAAAGTAACTCACGTGCTTCTTGTTGGTTTTCAACTCCGGCAAGTTGTACTCGGATACGATTTCCTTCTTCTATTTGAATGTTCGGTTCAGATACACCGAGTACGTTTACACGTGAATCTAGTGTTGAAGCTGTCGCTTCGACATCTTTTTGTTCAATCGTATCGTCTTTTTCTAGTGGCTCAACTTGGTAAAGTACCTCAAATCCACCTTGAAGGTCTAAACCTAAGTTAACGTCTTTAACTATGTCTTTATAAGTAAGCCCAATCGCTGTACCTAAAAGTACGACGATGAGTAACATACTTATAATTCTACTTGGTTTCTTTTTCACAGTGTCACCCTTTTTATGTTATGTAAATTAATATATACATTATAACGATAATTTGGTTAAAACTAAATATAAATTAAAAAAAGCCGACATTTGTCGACTTTCAATTACTTAGTTACTTGGTGTAACGCACGGCGTTCAAATTTTAAAGTTGTGCCTTCATCGACTTTTAAATACATGTAGTTCGCATCGAAAGATTCAACGACACCTGTAAGGCCACCGATTGTTACAACTTCATCACCTTTTTGTAAACCCGCTTGCATTTCATTAATTTGTTTTTGACGCTTTTGTGCTGGACGAATCATTAAAAAATACATCACAGCAAAAATTGCGATAAATGGTAGTAAAGTTACTAGTAAATCCACGTGATTCCCTCCTCTTAAAAGTTTTTAGCATTTTCTTTATTAAGTCCGTATGTTTCAAAGAAATATTCTTTAAAATCTAAAAGACTGTCATTTAATATTGCTTGACGAACGTCACTCATCAAGTTTAACAGAAAATGTAAGTTATGATAAGTCGTAAGTCTAGCACCGAACATTTCATTTGCTTTAAATAAGTGCCTGATATAAGCACGCGTATAATTACGGCACGTATAACAATCACAATTTGGATCGAGCGGACTAAAATCACGGCTATATTTTTGATTTTTAACGACGAGACGTCCTTGACTCGTCATCGTCGTACCATTTCGTGCGATTCGTGTCGGTAATACACAGTCAAACATATCGATACCACGAATGACTCCTTCAATTAACGCATCTGGTGAACCAACACCCATTAAATATCTCGGCTTATCAAACGGTAATAACGGGACCGTTTCTTCTAACATTTCATACATTAATGGTTTTGGTTCTCCGACAGATAATCCGCCGATAGAATATCCAGGAAAATCTAACGACGTAATTTCTCTCGCACTTTGCTTTCTTAAATCGCTATATTCTCCACCTTGAACGATTCCAAATAACGCTTGTTTTTTATCGTTTCCAGATTTCACATGGTAATTTAACCCACGCTCTGCCCATCGTGTCGTACGTTCTAACGAATCTTTAACGTATTCACGAGTTGCTGGAATTGGTGCACATTCATCAAATGACATAATAATATCTGCACCTAAATCGTGCTGAATATCCATTGCCTTTTCAGGCGTTAAAAATAACTTTGAACCGTCTAAATGACTTCTAAAGTGTACGCCTTCTTCTTCGATTGTACGAATGTTCGATAAACTAAATACTTGGAATCCACCAGAGTCTGTTAAAATCGGTTTTTGCCAGTTCATAAAATTATGAAGCCCACCCGCTTCTCGTACGAGATCACTGCCTGGTCTTAACCATAAGTGATATGTATTTGATAAAATAATCTGACTACCCATTTCTAATAATTCTTCTGGTGACATCCCTTTTACTGTTGCGAGTGTCCCGACAGGCATAAATATTGGTGTTTCAATAATGCCGTGCGGCGTATGTAAACGCCCAGCACGTGCACCAGACTGTTTACACGTATGAACGTGTTCATATCGTATTGCCATAATTTCACCTCTAAATGATTAACATCGCATCGCCAAAACTAAAGAAGCGATACTCTTTTTCTAACGCATGATTGTATGCTTTTAAAATATTTTCTCGTGTAGAAACCGTACTTACGAGCATTAATAATGTCGATTTCGGTAAATGGAAATTTGTAATAAGACCGTCTACAGATAATATATCTTGACCTGGATAAATAAATATATCCGTCCAATCACTCGTTGCTACGAATTTTTTATACGTTCTAAAATTCGCTTCTAACGTACGCGTCGACGTTGTGCCAACACTAATAATACGATGGCCCTTTTCTTTTGCTTCGTTCAGTCTTTTAGCAGTAGATTTTTCAATTGAATAAAATTCGCTATGCATATCATGCTCTTCAACGTTTTCTACTGCGACTGGTCGAAATGTACCAAGTCCAACGTGAAGCGTAATGTAGACGATATCTACACCTTTTTCTTTTATTTGACTAAGTAACTCAGTCGTAAAGTGAAGCCCAGCAGTCGGTGCAGCTGCACTTCCGCTATGTTTTGAAAATACAGTTTGATATCTTTCGTTATCTTCTAATTGTGCTTTAATGTATGGTGGAAGTGGCATTTCACCAAGTCCATCTAACACTTCTTCTAAAATACCATCATATTGAAGTTTTACGATATAAATACCGTTGTCATGCTTTTCTAACGGAGTTGCTGTTAGTTCACCGTCACCAAACACTATTTCCGTTCCAACATGCACACGTCTCGCAGGTTTAATGAGTACTTTATATCCATTCGTTTCAGGATTAAGTAATAACATTTCAACGTGACCGCCACTGTCTTTTTTATGTCCGTGGAGTCTCGCAGGTAGTACGCGTGTATTATTTAATACGAGAACGTCATCTTTTTTTAAATAATCGATTATATTATAAAAATGACGATCTTCCATTTCACCAGTCTCTCTATCTAACACTAATAACTTAGAATCCGTACGATTTTTAAGCGGATGTTGTGCGATGAGTGATTCTGGTAAGTGAAAATCAAAATCGGTTAATTTCATGATTCATTATCCTCTATATGTTTGTGTCGTTTAAAATAGTCATAACTTTTTGCTGTCGCTTCACGACCTCTTGGTGTACGTTGTAAAAATCCACGTTGGATTAAATACGGTTCGTATACATCGATTAACGTCACGACCTCTTCGCCAATTGATACAGCGACTGTTTCTAAACCGACAGGACCTCCGCCATACGTATCGATAATTGTCGTCATGACTTTATGGTCGATCGGATCGAGTCCTTCTTCATCGACTTCTAAAACGCGTAGTGCATCATTCGTCGTTTCTAGTGAAATCGACGCTTCACCTTTCACCATTGAGAAATCACGAACGCGTCTTAATAAGCGGTTCGCAATACGCGGAGTTCCGCGACTTCTTCTCGCGAGTTCGTATGCAGACGTTTCATCGATTTTCACGTCAAAAATATCCGCGGTACGTTCAACAATCGTTTGTAATGCGTCGTTTGAGTAGTATTCTAATCGTAATTGTATTCCGAAACGGTCTCTAAGCGGTGCGGATAAACTCCCAAAACGCGTCGTTGCACCGACTAACGTAAATGGTGGTAAGTCAATACGAATACTTCTCGCTTCATCTCCTTGACCGATGACAACGTCAATAAAATAATCTTCCATCGCAGAATATAAAATTTCTTCGACGATACGCGGGAGCCTGTGAATTTCATCGATAAATAAAACATCTCCAGGTTCTAAGCTCGATAAAATCGCCGCTAAATCTCCCGCACGTTCAATTGCAGGACCTGCAGTCGTTCGTATATTTACGTTCATTTCATGCGCGATAATATTTGATAACGTAGTTTTACCAAGCCCCGGTGGACCATGTAAAATAACGTGATCGAGTGGTTCCTCACGCATCTTTGCCGCATCTATAAAAATTTGTAAATTCCTTTTAATCGTATCTTGACCGATATATTGTGATAAATATAACGGGCGAAGCGAGAGTTCTTCTCTCGCTTCACCTTCTATTAGCGACTGATCTAAAATTCTATCGTCCATGATTATCGTCTCCTGTTCTATTCAACGATATGTCTTAAACTTAATTTCACTGCATCTTCGACAGTTGTGAGTTCTTGCTTCGATAA
Organism: Nosocomiicoccus sp. HMSC059G07; assembly: GCF_001815515.1. Taxonomy (NCBI): domain Bacteria; kingdom Bacillati; phylum Bacillota; class Bacilli; order Caryophanales; family Staphylococcaceae; genus Nosocomiicoccus; species Nosocomiicoccus sp. HMSC059G07. The sequence continues at coordinate 28,110 of NZ_KV820865.1, read as the reverse complement.
ATATTTTTCTAACGATTTTAACTCACGTTTGCTGTATCCGAGTGCTTTTAATGTTTCAAGTGCTTCCTCTACAATGACGTCGTTTGAACGCGTTGATTGCTGTAGTTTTACCTCAGCTTTAAAGTCTGCTTTTAACTTCCCTTTTAAATCTAAAATGATTTGTTGAGAGGTCTTCTTACCTATACCAGGGAATTTTTGTAAATACTTTTGATCTTCGTTTTCAATCGCATTTACGACTTCAGACGGTGTTGACGTCGCGAGAATTGCGAGCGCACTTTTTGGTCCTATTCCAGTCACTTTTAATAGCGACTGAAACATTTCCTTTTCACTTATACTGCTAAACCCATATAGCGTGAGACTATCTTCACGAACGATTTGTTCAACGTAAATACGCGTCTCTTGATTTAAATACTTTTCAAAATGATAAGGATTTGCAGCAACGATTAAATACCCAATACCAGCTGTTTCCAGTGTCACATAATTCGCATGAATTTCTGTGAGCGTGCCTTTAATATACTGATACATATTTTCACCTATTCAATAAATTCAAATTCAAAGTCTTTAATTCTAACGACATCTCCAGATTGTACGCCTTTTTCTCTTAACGCGTCATCGATACCCATCGAACGCATTTGGCGAGCAAATCTTCTGACTGCTGCGTCACGCGAGAAGTCTGTACGTATAAATAGCGTTTCGATTTCTTTACCGTGAATTTCAAATGTTCCGTCCATACCGCGTTTAATTTCAAACGGTGCTTCTTGTTTTTCATGTCGATACACGACGCGCACGTCTTGGTCTATTGTTTCTTCTTCCTCTTCAGGGACATAATTTTCTAACGTTTCGATAATTAAATCGTTTAACGCTTGAATACCTTCTCCAGTCACTGCTGAAATTTCAACAATTTTAGAATCCGTCTCGACTTCACGTTTAAATCGTTCAATATTTTCTCTATCTTGAAGTACTTCGATTTTATTTAAAGCGATAATTTCTGGTCGTTTTAATAATTTCTCGTTGTATTCTTTTAATTCATTGCGAATGATTTTATAGTCTTCCACCGCATTTCTATACTCTGTTTCTGCGATGTCGATGACGTGTACGAGAACTTTAGTACGTTCGACGTGTCTTAAAAACTGTATTCCAAGACCTGTTCCCTCAGCTGCACCTTCAATTAACCCTGGTAAGTCCGCCATAACAAATGACTTATCTCTAACGATTACAACACCTAAATTCGGTTGAATCGTTGTAAATGGATATGACGCAATTTTAGGTGTCGCGCGAGATACACGACTTAATAACGTCGACTTTCCAACACTTGGAAATCCTACTAAACCGACGTCCGCCATTAACTTTAATTCTAATATAAGGTCGAACTCTTCTCCTGGTTCTCCACCTTCAGCAAAATCTGGTGCTGTATTTCTACTCGATACAAAACGAGAGTTCCCTCGTCCACCACGACCACCTTTTGCGATGACTGCACGCTGAGTATGTGTCGTTAAATCTGCAATGACTTCTTCAGTTTCAGCATTTTTAACTACTGTACCTGGTGGTACTTTTAAAATCATCGGTTCACGACTTTTACCGTGTTTATTTGAACTCATACCAGATTCACCGTGCTCTGCTTTAAAGTGACGCCGATATTTAAAGTCCATTAACGTATTAAGCCCTTCGTCGACTTCCATAACGATGTCTGCACCGTTACCACCGTCTCCACCTGCTGGGCCACCCATAGGTTCATATTTTTCTCTTCGGTACGCAACGATTCCATTACCACCGTTTCCTGCTTTTACATAGATCTTCGCATAATCTGCAAACATACCGACACCTCCATTCTTATCTATTATACATAATATACTGACATAAAAAAAAGCATCAGCGAATCGCTGATGCCTGTTTTATTACGCTTCGTAAACAGATACGCGTTTTTTGTTACGTCCAACGCGCTCAAATCTTACGACTCCATCTACTTTAGCAAATAATGTGTCGTCTCCACCTCTACCAACGTTTACACCTGGATGAATTTTAGTTCCGCGTTGACGGAATAAAATTGAACCACCTGTTACAAATTGGCCATCTTGGCGTTTCGCACCAAGACGTTTCGCGTGAGAGTCACGACCGTTTCTAGTAGATCCTACCCCTTTTTTCGATGCGAAAAATTGTAAGTCTAATGTTAATTTAAACATTCAGTCCACCTCACTTTTAGTTACCTTAATATAGTCTTTATACGATTGTTCTATAGTTTCGAGTGATATAATCATCGTTTTAAGTATTAGATCTACAGATTGGTCGTATTCTTTTACTTCTAAAAAGAAATACCCACCATCATTATTGATATCTAACACCGGTTCGACATCTGTCAATTGAAATATCGCATTCGTGTTTCCGAATACTACACTAGACGCTCCAGCACAAACGATATCTTGTCCATGTTCTCCATAATCGGCATGGCCAGACATTTCTATGCTTTTAACAACGTCATCTTTCAACTTGGCTTCAACATGAACCATTACGCATCAATCTTTTCGATTGTAACTTTTGTGAATGGCTGACGATGACCTTGTTTACGTAAGTAGTTCTTTCTACGTTTGAACTTAACGACGTGGATTTTCTTGCCACGGCCTTGTTGTTCAACTTTCGCAGTTACTGTAGCACCTTCAACGATTGGCGCACCGACTTTAACGTCGTCTCCACCAACTAAAAGTACGCGATCAAAAGTAACTGTGTCACCTTCATTAGCGTCAAGCTTTTCAACGAAGATTGTTTGACCTTCTTCTACTTTAACTTGTTTACCGCCTGTTTCGATGATAGCAAACATACTTTACACCTCCTAATTATAAGACACGCCATATAGGTGGATTAAATAATCACTTAAACCTGTTCTGAGCGGTTGATGTTTACAAATTCATCAACTTCTAAAGTATACACATACTAACTACTCGAGTCAATCTTTTTATGCATGTTTTGTGAATACATTTTTTCTTATTTTTCTTAAAACGAGTACAAAGATGAGAAGTGGTATATATAGTAATGCGTTTAATAATAAACTCGGCACTGCACGTAACGCAATATAATCAAACAGTGGTAAATCTATATACCCAACTACTCTGTATATTCCGTATATATAAAAATCAAATAAAAACGTATTGACGATAACGACAAAGAATAGCCCTATCATATCTCTATAGAATACTCTAAATGCCGAATGCATAAATAATACAAATGCGACAAATCCAAATAAATGAATGCCGTAAATTGAACCTGTGTATAAATCTAAAATGACTCCGAATACGATACTAAAAAATATGCTATATGATCGCCCGAAGTAAATCGATACGAGTAATAACATCATAAATAATAACTTCGGTACAAAATAAACGTCAGAACCTAACAGTGAGAACGGACTCACTGAAGCAAAACTAAAATCTAAAAACAATACAGTAAAGAATCCGATAAATAAAAAAATTGAACGCATCGTTATTCCTCACCTACAGTTTCAGGCTCACGTTTAATGACGAATATCATGTCGAGTTCATTAATATCGCTGTCCATTTTAACACTTGCATTTTTGCTTAGGCCATATCGGTCGTTGACCGAATCGACAACTTCACCGACGATAATCCCTTCTGGGAAAATACCCGTTAAACCGGATGTATATACTTTTGATCCTTCTTTAATTTTACCGTCGTTCACGATATTACCGACGAGTAACGTATTTCCATTTTCATCATAACTTTGAATCGTACCATAATGTCGCTTATCTCCGTTATGTATTTCAACAGAAATGTTTTTCTTTGCAGCGTCTGTCGTAATCATTTCAACAAAACTTGAACTTCCATTCGCACGTTTTACGACACCAATCAGACCTTTTGGCGTCATAACGGCCATACCTTCAGATACACCGTGCTTCGTTCCCTTATCGATAGTAAAACTATTTAACCATTGATCTGGCGAACGTGAAATTACACGTGCATTAATTGTTTCATAGTCGATTTTAGAAGATACATCGAGTGCTTCTTTTAATTTTTCATTTTCTTCTTCAAGGCGTTTTAAATCCGCTTCAAGTTGCGGTAACATATCTAACTTAGCCTCAAGTTCTTTTTCGTTTTTTGACGGTCCGAATATAAAACCTAATAAGTTAAACGGAGTTTTCATTACTTTTTGTGTCGTAGCTGTCGCATCTCCAACGAACATCTCCGCCTTTGTCGTATGTGTACGATCAGATATAGAAAATCCTATTAATAAAATAAGGAGGATGACTGAAAAGACAATCGTAATCATTTTATTCTTATTAAAAAACTTCAAAACTCCACCCCCATAATTATCATTATTTTACCATATCTAATTGTAAAATATATGCGTTTAAAAGTTTATATTAAATAAAATTCGAGATAAACTTGCATTTCTCTAAACATTAAAATATAATGAGAATATATTAGACATAGAGAACGACAGTGCCTAGCAAATGTCACTCACCGATAGCACGCCTAAGTGCTAGATATCATATTATTATCTGTTAAATGTAGACTTAGAACGTCTACGTCAAAGACCCACTAAATCGCCAATTTAGTGGGTTTTATTTTGTAATAATGTACATAAACCGATACACTAGTAATCGTAATATAAAACGGAGGCTAAGCATGACACTAAAAACTTTCATCATTGTACTCATCATCACACAAATATATTTTGCATACCATGCTTTCCTATTTAAAAAGAAAGAACAGCCTATGGTCAATGTAAAAGATGATAAAGCAGAAATTAACGGTCAAGAAGTGAATACAAAAATATATTCGTTCGTCTTAAACTACGGTCCACAAATGCGCAGACACTTTAACAACATTTGGTTTGTCATTTTATTTTTCATCATCGGTTCAATCGTCATCGCACCATCTATGCCAGACTATGCGAGATACGGTAGTAATTTAACGTTTGTCATTCCAAACTTAATATTATTTGGACTGATCGTTTCAGTATTAACGATTATCATCAATGTACTCTTAAAAGAATATATGATCGCAGGGACAGCACTATTTAACGCAATTGCGATGTATATCGCATATTTCCAAATGAACTTAACATTAAATATGGACGGCTTTACTGAATTCGTCTTAACACTTGTACTTGTATTTAACACAAATAAAATGTTAAAACTTCATAATGGCACGTATCCATTCTTTACATGGACGATGATAAATCACCTCATTGCGTCAACGCTAGTGCTACTATTAATGTAAAAAAATCCCTAGAGTTTGAATATCGAAACTCTAGGGGTTTTTAATTCTAATCACTCTATTTTCTTTTCCATATTTCAAAAGTATGGGGATGCTTGTTCTTTTCATCTACATTACCGTCCCAAGACTTTTCAAGTTCAAATTCATTGTAATCAAAGTCATCAGGAAAATATACGTTACCATCGAATTCGTCATGAATTACCGTACGGTATAAATAATCAACATCGTCTTCAAAGATTTTAAATAAGCTTACACCGCCGATAATATAAAAATCTTCAGCGTACTTTTCATATAACTCTAAAACTTCTTTTTTACTATTAACGACAATCGCACCAGGTGCTTCATAATCTGGATTATGAGTTAACACGATATTACGTCGACCATTTAACGGACGATTCGGTATTGACTCATAAGTCGCGCGGCCCATGACGACGTCTCCTTGCATCGTTACTTCTTTAAAAAACTTTACATCTGCAGGAAGACTCCACGGTAGTCTGTCTCCTTTACCAATTAGGCCATTTTTATCTTCAGCATATACATAAGCAAGCATAGAGTCACCTCATTCTATGTTTTTGTACTCTTATACCCTCTTATTCAAAAATTAAAAACAAGTGCTTTTTTATTAATTATAAATGTTAATTTAAGTCCACCCACTCATCTTTTAATATCCCATAAACCACATGGTCGACGTAGTGATCATATAACCACTGGACTTGTCTTAAAATTCCCTCTTCAGTAAATCCGAGTCTTTCAGGAATTTTACGACTTTTAAAATTTTCAGTTGCAACTCTTATTTCTATTTTATTTAAACGAAACTCTGTAAAACCAATATCCATTAATGCTCGAACAACTTTTGTCATAATACCATGCCCTTGAAACTCCTCGCCAAGAAAATAACCGATTTGACCAATACGACTTGTCCAGTCAAACGAGTTAAAACTCGCTATACCAGCGACTTCACCTTTAAATAAAATAACAGTCACCATGCTCTTATTATCGACAAAATTTTGCATCGAAGACTTAATAAAATCTTTCGTATCATCTACTTTTTTAATAAAAATAGGCCACGGTAACCACTCTTTCAGATAATCACGTGACTTAACCGTCAACTCAAAAATAGCGTCCGCATCACGATGATCCACCAACTTCAAAGAAATATCATCGTCAACTTTATGTGTAAACATAGGAACACCACCTCAATAGTTATTATGTATAAAATTAATGTTCTGTAATTTTAACATAAAATATTAAAGAATAGTGAGTCAGAAACCCCTATGTAATCATTACTGGATTAAAAACAATCCATCTCTTTCAGGCTAATGTATTTACCATTACCAATGATAATGTGATCTAAAAAGTCGATACCAATGAGTTCACTACTCATTTTAAGTCGTTTACTTACTTCAATATCTTCACTAGAAGGTGTTGGGTCTCCACTCGGATGATTGTGGACACATATAAAAGCTGCCGCACTTCTTTTGACCGCTTCTTTAAAAATTTCTCGTGGATGAACTACCGTTGTATTAAGTGATCCTTTAAATACTGTTTCTTGATGAATCACTTTATATTTAGTCGATAAATATAAGACGACAAAATGTTCTTGTTGGAAATATCTCATTTTCTCCATTAAAAGTTTCGATACGTCATCTGGAGAATGAATGAATACATCATCTTCTAAGCTATGACTATGCATTCTTATAGCAAGTTCAATCACTGCCAATATTTTTATCGCTTTAGCTTCACCGATACCATTAATCTTAGTCAGCTCCTGATACGTAACATCTCTTAAATCGCTGATTTTCTTTAAATTCTTTAACACATTATCTGCGAGTGTTAAGCTGCTCTCATTCCGACTACCTGTGTTTATAATGATTGCTAAAAGTTCTCGATTCGTTAAATTATCAGCGCCGTATATTTTTAATCGTTCTCTCGGTTTATCAGAAGACATCATTTCTTTAATCATTAAATCGTTCATAAGAAACCTCCAAAATATATAGTTGATAAATCATCATAAATAATAAAAGTGAGAATCGTACTCGTGGCTACAAAAGGTACATACGGTATTTTACGATTATCTGAATTCTTTATAATCTCCATAATAATCACGTAAAACCCACCGACTATAAATGAAAATAACAAGATAAAACTAAATAACAACGTAGGAGTGATTAAAGTTATCACAGACAGTAACTTTATATCTCCATAGCCGATTTTTTTATCAAACAGAATATAAATAACATGAGCTAAAGTTATAATAATCAGATCGTCTATTACATCTACATAATTAAATCTCGTTACATAGAGACCTGTTGTTAAAAGTATAACTAACGTAAAATTAGGTATTTTATAATGCTTAAAATCGTATAACGCAAGAGGTGCTAGAAATACAATCAATAAGTAATAAAGTGAAAAATCTCTAAACTGTATGTAAACTAAACTTGGAACTATAAAGAGCAGTGCAAGTACAACTTCTGAACACACATAAATAAAAGGTATATATCTGTGGCACTTATTACATCTGCCCCTCGACAATATATATCCAAAGATCGGTATGAGTGCAACAGCATCTATCGTATGATTGCAATGATTACACTTACTTCTTCTGAATAAAAACTTAAAGTTAAAACTCTTTTCCTCTAACACAACAAATATAAATGAAGCGAGTATCCCTCCAGTTATTAATAATAAAAGAATACGACCACCTCCAAAATGTTGCCCTAACTATATTCCATACGTTCAAGATTGTAAAATTGCAATTTTTGAAAAATAGCTTTTTATCTCTACAGTATTTAAAAAACTGTCAGGAAAATCCTGCAGTACTTGAATAATCGTAAGTTTTATAGATAAAATTAGAAAAAAGCGCTCTAACACTTTAGAGCGCTTCATTATGAAGATTTTTATTCTTCTTATTTACATATTTTGCTCCTAGGAACGAATTTTTGTTAGATATAATCATTTATTTAACAAAAAGTGATTATCTCCAAAAAAATATGTTAAATATATTGTTTTATCTAACAAAAATAACTCCAAAATTGTGAAATCTGTTAAATATATCCATATATCTAACAGAATCGCGATATTTTTGTTAATTAAATTCATAAGAAGTTGTTATAAGACACTTTAAATGATAAAGGACACGAAATCCAGAGGGCATTCCTGCAACACTCCGACTAATTCAGTGCTTTTCATCCAACTATTCCAACAATTATCATTACTGCACTTAAAACACTTCTTTTTCTTTGATTTTTAAAGGTTTTTATTCTTCTTATTTACATATTTTGCTCCTTGGATCGACTTTTTGTTAGATATAATCATTTATTTAACAAAAAGTGATCATCTCCAGCGAAATATGTTAAATATATTGTTTTATCTAACAAAAACAGGCACAAAAATGAGAAATATGTTAAATATATCCATATATCTAACAGAATCGTGATATTTTTGTTAATTAAATTTTCAAGAAGTTGTCATAAGACACTTTAAATGATAAAGAGCACGAAATCCAGAGAGTATTACCCGAACTCCCCACTAACTCACCGCTTTTAACCCTACTACACCGAGGATAATGACTACTAAACTCAGCACTCGTCCCGGGCTCTTTGATTCTCCGTAAAATATCATGTTTACCGCGACTGCAGCGGCTGTGCCGATTCCGATCCATACTGCGTACGCGACGCTGACTGGTAGATAGTTAAACGCTTGGTATAGTGTTGCGAATGCTCCTCCGAATCCACCGAAGAATAGGAGAAAGTTTTTTATTGATTTTTGTTTACTAAACCCGTTTAAACCGATAACTCCAACGAGTTCTAGTATTGCTGCTAAAAATACGTATATCCAACCCATTATTCAGTGACCTCCTTTTTGTTTGTATCGTCTGTTAGATTAAGTGCGATGACTCCGAGTACTAATATTACGATGAAGAATATTTTCGCGAGTGTTAAATGTTCATCGAAGAAATAGATGTCCATTAATGCTGTACCGACTGTACCTGCTGCAGCGAATACTGCATATACTGTTCCTGTTGGTAATGATTCACAAGCTTTTGATAAAATTAAAAAATCTAAGATGATAATTGGTAATAGTATTAACCAGTGCCACCACGTGGTCGCAACGTTAAATCCGTATATCCAAACGAGTTCGAGAAAACTCGTTAAAAAGACATATATCCATGCTTTATTCATAAAATTCCCTTTCTAAATAAAATGAATGACTATCAGTCATTATAAAATAAAATTAAATTCTATTTTAATCCTTTTAAAATAAAAGTAAATAACTCTTCTTTATATTCAATTACATTTTCTTCACTTGCTTCATCATATAAATACATCTGTTCAGCCAATGATTCGATCGAGCCGATTAAAATTTTTGATATAAATGCTGTGTTTACCGTTTCTCTAATTTCACCGTTATTTTTACGTGGAATTAGTAATTGTTCTATAAAATCATAAAGTGGTGCGTATATTTTTTCCCAATTTCCGACGTACTGTGTTTGAGTAAGTCCTGAATAGATGAGTGTTGTCAGTGATTTGTATTCTTTTGTTATATTAAAAATCGTGTCGATCACCGATTTTATTTCTTCTTCAATTGACTCTCCAGTAACATTTTGTGAGAGTTCTTCTAATATTTTCTCAACCATCACTTCAGCAATTTTAGGCATGACGGATAGTTTTGAATCGAAATATAAGTAAAACGTACCCTGTGCGATCTCTGCTTTCTTTACGATTTCAGACACCGTTGCTTTCTCGATTCCTTTTTCTAAAAAGACTTCGATTGAAGACTCGATAATTCTTTCCTCTTTGTTCAAGTGACACACCTCCTAAAAATGACTGATTGTCATTCATATATCGTAACACAAATTTTCTAATTTTAGAAGATAAAAAACCACTAAGATTACTCTTAGTGGTTTAGGGTCTATAGATTTTTTGTTAACTTCTTAACGTCACTGACGATTTCTTCTTTAGGGAAACGCTTGTCTCCACTATCTACACCTGAGTAGTCTTTGATGATTTTCCCGTTTTCATCGACGAGATAAAATGATGTACCGTGTGTAATTTGGTCACTACCTTCTGGTGGTGGAGCGACGATTGTTTTAAAGTTTTTCTCTGAGAATTTACGTATAAATTCATAGTCATACCCTGTAACGAATGTCCAATCTGCGTTTAAATCATTAATATGATACATATCAATATATTCTCTTAACACTTCTGGTGTATCTCTTTTTGGATCCACTGAAAAACTTAAAATTGCATAGTTTTCTACACCGTCTTTTTCAAGGTCTTCTACGACAGACGTCATGTTATGTGTCATCGGTGGACATACTGTCGTACAGTTTGTAAAAATAAAGTCTACTAAGTATACTTTTCCATCCATGTCCGCTTTTGTAAATGTTTCATCGTTTTGGTCAACGACTTCAAAGTCATCCATCGTATTGCCGTATCGACTGCTTACGTCTACTTCTCCACCTTTAGAGCATGCAGATAAAACAATACTTGATAGTAAAACGAGTAATAGTAATCGCTTCACGATTATCCTCCTCAATATGTTCTATATAACTTGATTATCTCACATAACCTTTTTATATCAAATTGCCTTTATGACAAATAAGTTACAATATTTGTCATACTTCTTTCGTTTTCTGTTTCTACATATATAATGTTTTGAAGTCGTGTTTTTAATGCCTCAACGTGTGATATAATTCCGACCATCTTTCCTTTCGTTTGAAGGTCGACTAACGTGTTAATCGCAGTGTTAAGTGTTTCTTCATCTAATGTTCCAAACCCTTCGTCGATTAAGAGCATATCCATGTTAATGCTACCCGCTTCATGTTGAATGACTTCAGAGAGCGATAAACTGAGAGCGAGACTTGCTTGGAACGTTTCTCCACCTGAAAGTGTCGCGATATTTCTCGTTTCGTTGTTAAAGTGATCAAATACGTCGATGATGAGCGCGTCTGCCGCATTAAACGTATCTTTTCGTCGCAATTCATAACGGCCATTCGTCATTTCTGTGAGTCTTCTATTAGCATAAACTAAAATCAATTCTAAATAATGAATCAGCACAAATCGTGACAATGTTGGATGGGTTGAATTTCTACCTTCACTATTACCGTTTATAATTTTTGCTAAGACTTCGAGCTCGCGAACGCGTTTCTCGTCTTCGTTATATGTGTTGATAGAATCCGTTAATTTTTCTATTAATGCCTCGTCACTATTTAATTGATATTCAGTCTCTGTAATAACGCGTTGTAGCTCTCTCTTTTGCTCTTCTAACTCTTTTAACTTTTTTTCTTTTAAAGTGACATCGATTGCTTCAAAACTTGTGAGAGATTCTTTTAACGTGTTTGATTTTATTTCTAGCTCGCGCACTTTACTGTAAAACGTATCGACTGTTTGCTGTAACGCTTCATCATCGATTTTAAAATACGCTTCAATATTTGTTCGGTCTACTGTGTCATAAGTGTTTAAAAATGATTCAACTTTTGGTGTATATTCATTTAAATCACGGTGAAACGATTCAATATTATCTTTGACTGATGATAACTCTGTGTGTAATTTGGCGATGTTTAATTCGATGTTTTGTCGTTTAGACTCTGCTTCTTTTAACGAACGCTCATGAAGATTAACAGAATCCGTTAGTAGAGTGATTTTCTCTTCTAACGCTGTATAATCATTT
>NZ_KV820865.1:0-16110 GCF_001815515.1 Nosocomiicoccus sp. HMSC059G07 | reverse complement strand
TTTGTCGTTTAGACTCTGCTTCTTTTAACGAACGTTCATGAAGATTAACAGAATTCGTTAGTTTAGTGATTTTCTCTTCTAACGCTGTATAATCATTTAGTCCAGTCTCCGCAATAAATGATTCTTTCGTTTGTGTAAGATTTTTTAACGATTCATTTTTATATGTGAGTGCCTCACTTGTTTTTAATCGTGAATCTTTAAGCTCGTTAATATCACTCATTAACTTCTCTTTACGTTCTAACTGTTCGCTCACATTTTTAAGCTGTTCATCAATATTTTGAAGTTTGAATTCTAACTTAGAAAAGTCTTCTCTTAACTGATCACCATCATATTTAACATCACTAATATTTGACTCCGCCGCTTCTATATGAATCGTCAAACGATCAATATCTTTAGTGCACTCATTTTCTCGATTCATTAATTCAGTTAACCTGTCTTTTGTTTCAGCATCCATCACTTCTTTATGTTCTGGATACGTTTCGACAACTGTTTGACAGACTGGACACGGCTGACCAATTTCTAAATGAGACAGTAAATGATTGATCGCGTCATTTGTTTCGAGTGAAATATCATTAAATTGTTTAACTATACTTTCTTTATCTTTAATGACTATAGCTAAGTCTTCAGACAGCTTTTCTTTTTGTTGAATATAAGACTCTAGCTGCTTTATTTTCTTCTCTTCCGCTTTCTGCATTTCAATATCTCGTTTGATATCGTTCATCGCGATTTGAATAGAATGTTTTTCTTCTTTTAAAGTGTTCAGTACATCAATACTCGCGTCGTTCGTTTCTAATTCTTTTTCTTTTAATGAGATGTCACTATTTACTGTTTTAAGTGTGTCTTCAGACTCTTTTATTTCTTCCTCAGTGTTTAAAATAGACGCATCAAGATTTTTATATTGCGCCGTATCATACTTATTTAAAAGTGAAAGATGCTCTCTTTGACGTTCGATCACTGTTTCTTTTTCTTTTAGTGCTTTTATCTCATTCGTAACTAACTCATTCTTTGCCTCTTCACTGTTTAAATCATTCGTTAAAGTCTCTTCTTGTTTCGTTGATTGACGTAGCTTAACCGTTACATTTTTTTCAAGATGAAATACTTCTTTAATTTTAGAGAGTTCATTTACTAATTGTAATGTACGTTCTGTTTCTTTTATTTCATCAGATCGATCGCGTAATTCAGTTAACGCTACGTTTGTTTTATTATATTCAGCTAACCGTTCATTGTGCTGGTGATCTTTTTGTATCTCTTTTAATAACTTTTCAATGTCTAATTCAACAGGCTCTATTTCTTTTTTCTTTTTATTTAACACACGTTTACCTTGTTCAATTCTTTCTTTAAAAGATTTTAATGACGTGTTAAATTCTAAAACTGGTTCATCTGAAACAGATAATAACTGCGTTTCAATTTCTTTATAAAGTAATTGTCTTTTATTGTCTTTATCTTTATATTCTTTATAAATACTTTTGTATACGTCGTTAAAACGCTCCGTGCCAAATAATGTTTTTAAAATTTCTTCTTTATCTTTTGTATTTGCAGTGAGTAACTTTTTAAACTCACCTTGCGGTAACAGTGCAATTTGTCTAAATTGTCTTGCTGACATATGAAGGAGTTCTTCGACATATTTTGACACTTCTTGTAACCCAGATACGATAAGCTCTCCGAAGTCATTATAAATTGCTGCTTGACCTGTCGTTGGATTTTTGTTCGTTCTTTTTTTGTATGTTAATATACGCTCAATTCGGTACTTTTTACCACGATGATAAAAATCTAAATTAACTTTTGACAATTCGTCGTCACTTGCAAACTGGCTTCTTAAAGACTCACCACCTCTACTCTCTGTAGAAGCTGTCGCAAATAATGCATACGTAATCGCATCAAAAATCATAGATTTCCCAGAACCCGTACGCCCTGATATTAAAAATAATGAGTCGTTTAAGCGTGTGAAATCAATCGTTTCGTTTTTATATGGACCGATAAACTCCATCTGTAATTTAATTGGTTTCATCTGTAATCCCTCTTAAATGTTTATTAAACGTTTGAAATTCAAACTCTGTCGGTTCACGACCTGTAAATTTTTCATAAAACAACTTAAAAATTTGATCGTCACTCGTGTTATTCGTGTCTATCTCGATATCATCGTTTTCATAGCGTTCAACTTTGCGAGATAATACGAGCGTGTTTTTATACAGTTGTTTTAATGCTGTCATCGGTTCCGTAAACCCCTCCATATCGATTAACTCAAATTTGATGTATGCGTCTTTATCTTCAATCTCTACTTCACCGGTAATAATATCTTTAAAACTGCCTTTAAAATGGATGAGGTCGTGAAGTAATTCAAATTCGATAAATTCAACTGTGTTCTTATCAGTATCAATCACTTTAAAACCTTTTTTATCGTTCGCTTCATCGAAACTATATTTCATAATCGCACCACTATAAAATGTTCTTTCACTATTAAATGCGTTATGTCGATGTAAATGACCGAGCAACGTAAAATCGAACGGTTCAAAAAGTTTATGGGACACTTCTTCAGTTAAACCGATCGTAATTTTTTCTTCGGATTCTGATTCTTTACTTCCCGATACAAACAAATGACCGACGAGTATATTATTTTCTCGTTTAAAATTGTTTGTAATCTCATCTATCACACGTCGGTATGCTTTTTCGAACGTATCGATCGTGTCGTCATTAAAGTAATGTCTCACTTCAGGTATTTCAATATACGGTAATAAATAAAAATCAACGTCGTTAAACGTGACCGGAGTAAAACAGTTTTCAAGTTCAGTATTTACGTAAAAATGATTCGCTTGAAACCACTCGCTACGTGCGTCGATATATGGTTTACTATCGTGATTTCCACTAATTAACAATATTGGTTTTTTACGTACTAAATTAATTTCTTTTAAATAATAGTTCACGACGTTCATCGCTTCTTGAGACGGTTGTTTTTTATCGTATAAATCTCCTGCAATCACAACCGCGTCCACATCGTTATTGTCTATATATGTTAATAACTGGTCGAGCACATAGCGCTGATCATCAATTAAAGATTGGCGGTTTAAACGTTTCCCGATATGCCAATCTGCTGTATGTAAAATTTTCATAGTAGCACCTCTTTACTCATCATTCTATACGAGTTAGAAACGTTTTAAAAACAAAAAAAAGCCCCGAAGGGCTTTTTGTTAGTTCGATAGATTTTGAAGTGCCATCACTACTTGGTCGAGCTTTCGTTCCATACGGTGCAAGAGGAAGAACGTGATGACGATAGGAAATCCAACATCACTAACGAGTTGTGTAATATCCATTTACACGAGCGTTTCAACGTCTTGAGTGACAATTTTGGCACTCTTTAGACGTACCGGTGCACCGTCTTTTGAAATTAACGCTTTTGAGTCGATAATTTTTTGAGCTTCTAACTCGACTTCCTCTTGAGAGAGTCCTTCTTTAGGTTCATTAATCGTGAAGTTAAATACTCCTTCATATTCTGTTTCAAATTGTAAAATAAGTTTTCTAGACATTTTGTTTCCTCCTTAATTAGTTTACTTCTTCCGTAATGACTTTAAATACGTTGACGTATTTTTCTCCTTTTAAGTTACCGTATGCTTCACTTAATCGTAGTAAAGCATCATTTCCTGTGTGTACTGAAAGACGATTTAACGTACGTGTCTTTAAAACCTCTTTACCAGACATGTCTTCCTCTTCATACACAAACTTTGCTGCTAGTGATTTAATCATGTGTTTCACCTCCTTACACCCTATATATCGTTCTATTTAGAAAAATGGACATAAATATTTTTATTTTCTATAATCTAGTTAAGAGGTGAAGGACGTGTATAGTGATTTTGTCATGTGGATGATCGCTTTATGGGGATTCTTAATGATTGGACTCCTTGCGATTGGTGGATATTTTATGTTTAGAAAATTTTTAAAAGCATTGCCAAGAGAAGATGGATGGTCAGAACTCGATTGGCAAGAGTATTATATAGAACAAGCATTACCATTATGGAACGATGAAGCACGAGAACTGTTAGACGAACTTGTGTCACCTGTACCACAATTATTTAGAGACGTAGCGAAACAAAGAATCGCCGGACGCATTTCAAAAATCGCGTTAGATGAGAAAGTAGATACAATTCATTTAGACCAAATCATGAAAGGTTATATTATCGCAACTCCAAAAAGAGATCACGGTTTTATGAAGAAAAAACTGGACGAGCTAAACATCGACTATAAACCATACGAAAAGCTCTTTGAACTCGCAGACGATGAAAAACAAAAATTCTCTATATTTGAACAAACAGAAGCATTAAAAAAGGTTGAGTAATTTATCATTACTCAACCTTGTTTCTTTTTAAATTGTAAATAATGTAAGACCATCGATGTACGCCATATAACGATCATCGTAAATGCGAGTAGGAAAAACATCCCACCGATTTCACCAGGTGTAATTTCTTGAGATAGAATCGTCTTCATAAATGTACGGATAATTAAAAGTCCGACGAGTATAACTGGAAATAGTTTGGATGCTTTAACGTATAATTCGTCATCTTTTACTTCATACTTCGTCGTAAGTAATAGTGCAAATGAAAATATGATACCAACAATGACTGCTTCAAGTATCAAATGATTATCTAAACGAAAATATGGGAACAAGAACATTAACGCACCCGTTGACATCATAATCGGTGGGATAATAATTTTCTTTAAATGTAGCGGTGTTTTCGTTTCATTATTTCTCCAAAGAATGACGAGTAACCCCATTATAATCGCACCAATCGATGCGAATATAAATAGCGTATCCTCATATTCTTTTAGTAAAGCGAATAATTCATTCATTTAAAACCCTCTAAACTCTCCAAAGTACGGTGATAACCAAATAATAATTTTAGTCAGACCGTCAAAGTATAATAAAATACCCATTAAAATCATAATTACGCCGCCGACTTTCATTAGAATGCCAGAGTATTTAACAATCCAACGTGTACGAGAGACGAAGAAACTTAATATGAAGAACGGTACTGAGAATCCTAAACAATAAATGACCATTAACATTAATGCATTTTCTGGCTCTGCTGCACTCATCGCAAAAATTGCACCGATAATTGGTCCGTTACATGGAGTCCACCCTGCAGCGAACGCCATACCGATTAACACAGATCCTACAAACCCACTCGGTCTATTTTTAAATTCAATTTTTCTATTTTTATTTAAGAAATCGAAGTTTAAAATACCCGTAATAATTAAACCAAATACGATAATTAGTATTGCACCTATTTGTTGGATTAGTTTCGAATATTCGATGAGTATACCACCGAAGAATGATGTACCAAATCCAATTGCGATATAAATGATACTAAACCCAACGAGGAAGAATAACGTATGTAAAATTGCGCGTAAGTTAAAATTACGATTTTGAACTTCATCAAAACTCATCCCAGTAATGTATGAGATAAATGCCGGGAATACCGGTAATACACATGGGGATATAAAACTTAGCACGCCTGCTCCAAATGCTAAGAAAAAAGTAACTTCACTACCCAATTTACTGCCTCCATTTCATATATATTAAGTGTATCATCTAAACGACTGAACTGCTCTATTAACAGTAATATATATATGACAAATTATCAAAATAAAAAGCACGCCTCTTAAATGATTCAAGAGACATGCTTCATATCAGTTATTTTTTAACGTCTTTCATGTTTTTATTCATCATCGACATCATTTGATTAATTTTCTTTTGTGAAGGTTTTTGACCCATCTGCATCATCATCATTCTTAACACGTCTTCGTTAATTGGTGGGTTTTTCTCTAAGTAATCCATCATATACTTTCGTGCCATATAAAAACCAAGTGCTGTACCAGCAATTAGTGCGACGATAACGATTAAAATCCAAATCCAAGTTGCCAAACGACTCACCTCTTTCCAATTTTCAACATTATAATTGTACATGAATTTAAAACTACGTTCAATGCATTTAAAACATCCTGTACAGTGTACAGGATGTTTGTATTAGTCTTCTAAAATAATATTTACTAAGTTATCGACTGTGTAGCCGTATTTTTCCATTACGTAATCTCCAGGCGCACTTGCACCGAATGTGTCGATCGTTAAGTACTTACCGTCAAGACCGACAAATCGTGCCCACCCGATACTCGCTGCCATTTCTACAGCTGTTCTATTTTCGATATGTTTATTTAATACGCTATCGATATACGCTTTACCTTGTTTAAAGAATGTTTCAGTATCTGGTAATGATACGACTTTAATGTTTACGTCTTTTTCTTTTAAAACTTTTGCCGCTTCAATCGCAAGTGCAACTTCACTACCTGTCGCAAACACAATTGCGTCGTCTCCATTATCATACGCAACGTATCCACCACGTTTTACCCCTTCAGCGAGCGTCCCTTTGTCGATATCTAACGCTTCGACGTCTTGACGCGTTAATACGAGTGCGGTTGGAGTATCTTTAGATTCAACTGCACGTTTCCAAGCTTCACGTGTTTCGTTACCGTCAGCAGGACGAATGACGTTTAAGTTTGGAATTGCACGAAGTCCAGCGAGTTGTTCGATCGGTTCGTGTGTTGGTCCGTCTTCACCGACTGCGATTGAGTCATGTGTAAACACGTATGTGACTGGTAACTGCATTAACGCACTTAAACGTACCGCTGGTTTTAAGTAGTCACTAAATACAAAGAATGTACCGACGTATGGTAAAATTGCACCATGTGCTGCCATACCGTTCGCTGCAGCTGCCATCGCAAATTCTCTTACACCAAACCAAATATTACGTCCGCTGTAATTACCTGGTAAAAATGCTTCTTCAGCATTAACTAGTGTTTTATTTGATGATGCTAAGTCAGCTGCTCCACCGAATAACGTTGGTATGTTTTCTGATAGTTTTTGAATGACGTCACTTGAACTGCCACGTGTCGCTTTTTTAGAGCCTACTTCGTATACTGGTAAGTTCATGTCATAATCCACTGGTAATTTACCGTTAATTGCATCTACTAACGTATTGTATAAATCTTCATTGCTCGCTTTATATTCTTCCATTAAAGCGTTCCATTCGTTCTCTAACTCTTCACCACGTTTGTTTAACGTTTCGTTAAAGCGCTCATATACGCTATCATCTACGTGGAATGACTTTGTGTGGTCTAAACCATAATGATCAAACGCACTCTTTCTTTCATCTTCACCGATTGGCGCACCGTGTGAATCACTTTTACCTTGTTTGTTTGGTGAACCATATCCAATAATTGTTTTTACTTCAATTAATGACGGCTTATCTGAAGATTTTGCGTTTTCAATCGCTTGACTGATTGCTTCTAAGTCGTTACCGTCTTTTACGATATGATAATCCCAGTTATATGCTTTAAAACGACCTTCAATATTCTCAGAGAAACTCATATCTAAATCACCGTCGAGTGAAATATCGTTAGAGTCATATAATACGATTAACTTATCAAGCGCTAAATGCCCGGCAAGTGATGCAGCCTCATGTGAAATACCTTCCATTAAGTCACCGTCACTCGCTAGTACGTACGTATAGTGATCGATAACGTTATGTTCTTTCGTATTAAACTTAGCTGCTAAATGAGCTTCAGCCATCGCCATACCAACACTCATTGCGAAACCTTGGCCAAGAGGACCTGTTGTAATTTCTACTCCGTCAGTATGCTTAAACTCTGGGTGTCCTGGTGTTTTTGATTCGTATTGACGGAATTCTTTAATGTCGTCCATAGAGATTACACCAGAAAAATGAAGTAAGCTGTATAACAGCATGCTTCCATGTCCCGCACTTAAGATGAATCTGTCTCTATTAAACCAGTTTACAGATTTACTATTAAAGTTTAAGTGGTCTTTCCATAACGCATACGCCATCGGTGCAGCCCCCATCGGAAGTCCTGGGTGTCCTGAATTTGCTTTCTCAATTGCATCGATAGACAATGCACGGATTGAATTGACAACTAATTGGTCTGTTTGATCAAAAGTCATAGTCATTTAAATCTCCTTAATTATTTCTTCTTCTTTTTTGAATGTCTTTTACTTTTTGAGGTGTAACATCGTTACCCTCTGGATCAATCACTGTCGCATTTTCAATTTGCGATCTAAAGCTACTTCTAAAGTTTTCTAAATACTCTTTTCTTAGTGCATTCAGTTCTTCAAGATCATCTTTAGTAATCTTTTCTTCACGCTTTAACTTCGCTAAATGGTTCAGTCGTTTTAATTTTTTATCATCTAACATGATGACTCATCCTTTCTACTTAAATTTACCATAAAAAAACGCATTCGGCTATATTGCCGATGCGCAAATATCATATATTATCTGTTTAATGTTTTACTTGCGAATTCAAGTGTATCGTTCGTATCACTGTTCGCTATTTGATCTTGTACAAAAAATGCTGCTTGTGATGACCCGAATACATGATCGAGGTCATAAAGTGGTGCATGTATATAAAAATCTATTAAAAAGTAAATGCTTAACGTGATAAGTAAAGCTGTAATCGCAAGTATTGTAATTTGTTCTTGTTTAACCATGTTTCATCTCTCCCGAACATTTGTTTGTACTATCATGTTAATAGAACACGTGTTCGTTGTCAAGAGATTACGAACAAATGTTTGTACTCAGAATATACATATGCTAAAATTGAGTTAACTCAATATCGGAGGAAATATTATGGAACAATTAACCGCTCGTCAAAAAGAAGTACTTCAATATATTAAGCAATGTGTAAACGAACAAGGGTACCCACCGAGTGTCCGTGAAATTGGGAATGCGATTGGTTTACAATCGAGCTCTACTGTCCATGGGCATTTAAGTAAATTAGAAGAAAAAGGCTACATTAAACGAAATCCAACAAAACCTCGTGCAATTGAAATTGTTGGTAATGAGTTTGAAGAAAAAGTAGCTGTCATTCATGCACCAGTACTCGGTAAAGTTACTGCTGGGTTACCGATCACTGCTGTTGAAAACGTCGAAGAATACTTCCCACTTCCAGAACATTTAACTGCTGGACATAATAGTGAGGTATTCCTACTTACAGTTGTCGGAGATAGTATGATCGAAGCAGGAATTCATGACGGAGATAAAGTCATCGTTAGAAAGCAGAATATCGCACATAACGGGGAAATTATCGTTGCGATGAACGATGAAAACGAAGCGACAGTAAAACGTTTCTATAAAGAAAAAGGCTACTATAGACTGCAACCAGAAAATAGTACGATGGATCCAATTATTTTAGATTCAGTCACAGTACTTGGTAAAGTAATTGGTCTATATAGAGAGTTATAATTTTTATTAAGATAAACATTGTTTTCAATGTTTATCTCAGGCTGTAGACAAAGTCTCAAATGAGATGACGTTTACAGCCTTTTTTATAAAATATAATTTACTTCTACGGTAGTTTCTTAATCACTGTAACTAAATTTTTTAAAATATAATATTAAAACTATTAATTGTAGAAAATAAACTATGACAGAAACATAAAAATGCAATGTATTGTCTTCAAATATATATTCATCCATTAATTCTCCAGATGTAAAATTTAATAATATACATATTATAGTTAATGTTAATGTGCCTATAAGAATAATTATAGATCCATCATTCTTTTTATTTGTATACAAATAAGTTATAGTCCCCACTGAATTTAGTATTATGATAAAATATATAAGTGAAAAAACATTATAAGTTAGCATATTTATTCCTCTTTTCATTTTAAATGATATAATTCATTATAATAAATCAATTTAATTAATCAATTAAAAGAGGGTTACTTCAAATTAATATAAAAGGGAGTTTTTTTATTTGTAAGTATTAAAAAATTTAATACATCTAAAAGAAAACAAAATTCATTTATTATAATGTAACGCAAAAATATATGGTTGTACTTCAGGAGGAAAGAATATAATTACAAATATATTTAGATATAAATCATATTATATTAAGGTACCTCAATTCATATATTATTTTAAAGATGAAGTAGATAATTCTCCTCATAATAATAGTAGACCGGATTATAAACTAAAAAGGAAAAATGAATATGAAAGATATACTTTTAAAAAATAAAAAATTTGTCATTATTACTTTTATTCTTACTCTATTTACATCTATATTGACTGTTTCTGTTCCTATTGTATTATCTAATATTTTTAATAATGATTATAAGATTAATACTTATAATTTTACACTGCTTATTGTATTTATGTTTGCTACATATGCAATTCAAATTTTAATGGTAATTATACGAGAGAATTTTGCATTAAAATTTAATGTTGATTATTCTAAGGAGTTATATTCAAAGCTATTTAATATGAAATACGATTCAATATTAAATCAAGGTTCATCCTATTTAATTGATCGTATTGCTCAAGTTGTTAATAACTTATATCTATTTTTAATCAATAGTCTGGTAGGTATTATAAGCAATATAATAATACTCATTGTTTCTCTTACACTTATTGGTTTTATAAATATCTACCTTTTTCTAATGCTATTATCTCTAGTTCCTATCAATTATTTAGGCTATAAATTTATTAATAAAAAACTCCATGAAAAAAGTAAAATTATGCAAGAAGAAACATCTTCAGGCTACAAAGATTTAATAGCTGTTTTTAAAAATATTGATATGGTTAAACAAGAAAGTGATTATAAAAGAATAGAAAATTTAATCTCTCCGTCAATTTATAGAATATACGACTCAATGGCAAACGTAAATAAGTTTGGTCAGAGTAGAAGTTTAATTATCAAATTAATCAATAGTTTTGTTCAGAATCTAATGTTTCTTGTCTTAGCTTACTTAATATTTACAGGAAAAACACAAATAGGAGATTTAGTCGTTGCAAGTGTCGTGGTTCCAATATTTTTTACTGCACTTCAAGGATTCACAAATGTAAACTTAGAATATAGAGATTTAATAGTATCAAAAGAATTTGTAAATGAATGTATTATTAATGAACAAGAAGAACAAAAGGATTTTAACATAAAAAGTATTAAATCTATATATTTTGGTAAAGTTGAATTCGATATTGCTAATAAAAAGATTTCTCATAAAATAAATACAACTTTTTCTCCTGGGGACATCATCTATGTAGATGGTCCTTCAGGGTCAGGAAAAAGTAGTTTAATGAAAGCTTTATTAAAGTTCAGAGATTCTACAGGTATATGTATCAACGACTATAACTTAGAAGATATAAACACTCTATCTTTAAGAAGTCATATGTTCTATTTATCTCAAGAAAATGCTATTTTACCGTTTACTTTAAAAGATAACATTCGTTATGGATATGAGAATGATAATTATAATTGGAATAATTTAAAGGATTCTGAATTAATGAAATCTATTCTGAATAATCACGACTTAGACGATAAATTATTAGATCAAGGTAATAATTTATCTGGTGGAGAGAAACAAAGAGTAATGCTGGCTAGATTGTTAATAGAAGATTATGATGTTGTGATATTAGATGAAGTGACTAGTAATATCGATAAAAAATCACAAAATATTATCTTAAATACAGTACTTAATAACATGAAAAATAAAATAGTATTTATCATTTCTCATGATTTATCAGTTAAAGAATTTTGTAATAAAGAAATTAAAATTAATCACAATTAATTATTTTAAATTATATTATGAAAGATATGTTTTAATAGTCGACTAAATTAGATTTAATATCTTAAATACTAAAGACTCTCTTACTCTAAAAAGTAAGGGAGTCCTTAGTAAACTCTAAATTACTACAAATATTTTTATTATTTTTGTTAGGATTTATCTTAAATGAAATAAAACCGTATCTTCTACCATCTTTTTTCTTATAATTCCCCTCTGAGTTATGTCCAACAAATTGTCCCTTATTCACCATACATAAACGGCATTATTTCTCTCGTCTTGTCGGATAAATTCTTTACATAAATTAAATATTCTCTTACTTTAGTCGGATCTTTCATCATATTATCTACCAACTGAAATAAACATTGTTTTCAATGTTTATCTCAAGCTGTAGACAAAGTCTCATATGAGATGACGTTTACAGCTTTTTTACAACTTATATGTAAGCTTAGAAAAGACGAACCTATTTTAAATTCTGAAAACGGTTCGTCTACATTCTGATAGCACTCTATAGAGCGCCTTGCTTTAGTAATAGTTATAAATCATTAACTCTTTTAAATCGCCTATATAAAATTCATTAATTGTTTGTGTCATCATGTTAATATCTGTTTCTAATAATTTAAACTCATCATCTACTAATAAATAATCAAGTGCTCCTTCTAACGTATGGTAGAAACTTAATTTTATAGACAAAAAACAATAACATAAATAGTATTTGTACATATATAATTATACCGAGTAAATGAACTTTAAAGCAATAAAAAACGGCCGTTTAATGAGTATTATAAAATTCGTTCATTAAACGGTCGTTTTATGTTCATTATATTAAAAAACAGATAATATAAAACTAACTTTAAAAATCTAAGATAGACCTCAAAAAGAAAGGAAGCATAAACATTATTTATGCTTCCTTTCTTTTTGTTTTTGATGACGTATCTGTCCGTCGATAATTCTTTTATTTTCTAAATATCGTTCATAGTAATCTTCGCTAATATCGCCTTCATTTATTGCTTTCTTTACAGCACAACCGGGTTCATGTGAATGTGTACAATCTCTAAATTTACAGTATTTAGATAACTCCATAATGTCAGAAAAAAGAATGGACTCATCTACAGAATGTATCGCATTAATTGTTTTAAAACCTGGAGTATCTATGATATATGCATTTAACAAGTCATTATATAGCATTTGAGTATGTGTTGTAGTATGTTTACCTTTCCCATCCGTACGCACTGATTGCGTGTATTGATTGTCTTGACTGAATAAATTATTAAATAACGTTGACTTTCCTACTCCTGAAGCTCCTAATAAAATAGAAATTGAATTTTTCTGAATTAATTGTTTAAAGTCTTCAATATTATCAGCATTAAAATTAGACAATAAAAAGATATTTAATTCTGGATAAAACTTATTTATTTCTTTACGAATACTTTCTGTCTTATCTCTATAATCTGCTTTAGTGATAACAATATTTAAATGAATATCTTTCTTTTTAAAAGTTAAAATATATCTTTCTAATTTACCAATTGTAAACTTTTGATCTGCTGCAATAAGTATAAATACGTTGTCAACATTAGTTGCTAGTATTTGTTCTTTACTTTTATCATGATACGACTTCATTGTTGTACTTGCTTCTTTAGAAACCACATTTCTACGCTTTAATACTTCTACAATATAGTGTTCATCATCTAAATTCACAACATGAACAAAATCCCCAACGAATACTTGATCGCTAGAAATTTGGTTTACTGCCATTACTTTTCTATATATATTATTATTTAAGTATATATCATAGTAATGACCATACTTTACAATAACTCTTCCGACTTTATTTATATCTAAATCATTTTCATTCGAATATTCACGAATACCGTAATCCATATATTCACCATCTTCTTACTAATAAATTTTACGTCCCATAATGCACTTTAAAATATTTTACAAGTAATAAATAGTATCTAATCTGCTTTTTATGTCATCTGTTAAGTGATGCGATATTATTATCACTGTTTTATTACTATTTAAAATATCTTCCTCTATAATAGAAGCACTTTCTTTATCTAAAGCGGATGTGCCTTCATCAAATAATATAATCTCTGTATCTCTAATTAACGATCTCGCATATGCAATTTTCTGTTTTTGTCCACCAGATAAAATATTTTCATTAATGATATAACTCGAGACATCCTTATCTATTGTCCATTCACTTAATCCAACTTTATCCATCAAATTAGCAATATCTATTTGGTTATTAGTGTTTGAAATATCAATATTCTCTAATAATGTGCCAACTATAATCGGAGATTTTTGTTCAAGGTATGTAAATTTATTCACCCAGGAATCTTTTGAAAATGTTTTTACATCTTTTCCATCAACTGTTATTGCGCCATCATAATCATTTATGAATCCCATCAACAGCTTCAAAATCGTTGATTTTCCCGATCCAGATGGCCCTACTAACGCATACTTTTTACCAGGCTCAAATTTTAAATTCACATTATCAAGCACAACTTCATCATCATATTTAAAGCTAACATTTGAAAATTCAATGCCTTGTGAAATAGTTAATAGTTCTTCCTTATTATTTACTCTTCTCTTACTTTTGAAAAACTTCTCAAATATTGGTTGCGTTGTTTTTAACTCTACATAGTTTGAACTAATCCCCATCAAACTAGTAAAAATAGTTGCAGAAAAATATTGTGCTGCTGTAATCGTACCAATTGGAGCGATATTTTTAAAAAATAACAATGCAGCAACTAGTAAAATAGCCACTTGACTTATTAAACTAACAAAATTATTAGTACCATACATATATCCAGTTAAAGTGGCTAAAGATATTTTTTTATTCGCCAATTTTAATGATTCTTTTTCAAATTTTTCAACGAGTATTTTTTCATTATTTGTACTATAATACAAATCGTATTTATCGAATATATCATTAGAATAATTCGTGAATTTTTCATTTGCATTTGATACTTCATTAATTTTTCTATTCATTGATTTACTAAAAAATTTAGGTGTGATAATCATAATAATGGCAAAGAAAAAAACCGCTATGTTTAAAGTGTAATGAAATGAGAAAAGAGCGATACTACTAAAAGTTATCGTAAAAATTTGAGTGATAATCATTTGTAAAGTTGCATACCCATAATCATTAATCATATTAATATCATTTGTCATCCAAGAGGTATACTCTCCACTACTTTTTTGATGAAAATCTTGATATTCAATATTTCCTAAATGTTCTGCAATATCAATACGTATCTGAGTATTCATTTTCTGAACGACTTTTGTGTAATACCATGAATCTAAATGAATCTGAAGAGACCAAATAATAAGAGAGACTATCATGATTAATATCCACATGTAGAACTTTTTTACTTCATAATTTGCTAAACTTGTTAGCGCATAGGAACTAGAAATGCCCCAAGAAGTTAAAGTCAACGATCCAAGTGCTATAAAACATAGCATAAAAAAATTTTCTTTTTTAAAAAGTTTAATGTAATTAAAAATAAACGTTTTACTAAAATCCAAATACTTCATCTCCTACAAATCTTTTATTAAAGTAATTTCGAAAATAAATCATTAATACCCCTCCTCGACAATATAATAAAGAAAAATCATTTTTATCCACATATATAGATGTAGTCACTTCCGCATCCAGTATACGCTACCATCTCTAAAAAGATGAACTGGGAAGTTATTGATATTTTAATTTCTATGTTAAAAAATGTAGTTTCTTTTAAACCTAATTTTTCATTAGTATTACTTCTTACATAGAGATTACTCTATTGACAGATTAATGTAAACCCTTACTTTCAGTTCTTTCTATCAGCTCACCATCTTTCATTTTCTTTTTTCAGGTCCTAATATAAAATAAATATGTTCAATTTTATCTTGATTAAATTTTAATCCTACTTCATCATTATCTACTGCATACACTACATTTGGTATCTTTCCTGTATTTTGACCAACTTCTAAAATTTGTTCGTTTTATGTACATAATAAAATAGTAATCAGTATTATAAACCTAATAAATAAACAATTTAATAATTAATGTTATATGAAGATGATAGATATAATGGTAGATATCGTAAAAGGGGAAATATTTAATTTAGAAGTCAAATAGCTTGAACATTGCAAGTCACTAATATAAATTGTATAATATAAATAACAAAAATTAGTTCCATGGCTTCACCAAAGCCCTCGCTACTCGCAATAGTGAGGGCTTTTTTATGGTGTTGGCTATTGTCGCCTATTTATCATTGCGATTACGTAACCAATACGCAAAGTACGCAACGATACCCCCAACAATAATAGGGGCAATGATGTTAACAAAAATTAATTCCATGGTGTTTCACCTCCTTCCTGGTAAATATTCGCCAGGAAGTTACGGCGACTATATTATTATAACAATTAAATTCTATATGAGAAGTAAACAGATGAGTAATACTGTCTACTTTTTATTTCACAAAAGAAAACAATATGTAG
>NZ_KV820864.1:0-232 GCF_001815515.1 Nosocomiicoccus sp. HMSC059G07 | reverse complement strand
TATTCTCTAAGTTATGTGGACCTTTTAACAGAATTTCTTCGATATTTATTATTTTTTTACCAAATACATAAATCCAGTTATCTTTTACATATGCATCTGCTTCCTGATCGATACTGAAGAAGTATATGTTACTCTTCACATCTTTACATTCGACAAAATGTCGTTGTGATTGATTAAAAATAACAATGTCTGTGTCTCTCATATTTTTCATCAGAGATAGTTTCGCTGATTG
>NZ_KV820863.1:6089-9597 GCF_001815515.1 Nosocomiicoccus sp. HMSC059G07 | reverse complement strand
TCAAGTGGCTAACTTAAACTTGAAATTTAAGATTTATTTTGAAACCCCTAAGTAGACATAATATCTATAAGGGGTTTCTTTATACAATGATATATAAGTATTATTTATAGGGGAGGGAGCTGAATTTATGGAAAATAATTTAGAACAAATAATGACAATCACTGCATTTGAAATTGAAGCATGGGCTGACTCAATTAAAGCACGTAGTCATTTACCAGTACTATTAAGAAAGCTTATTCATTCAACATGTTCACAATTAGGATATGTAGATTTTCCTGGTTATGATAACTCTCAAAGACAAGGCTCAGACGGTGTTATTAAAGAAGCTACAGGCAACTCATGGGTGCCAAAAGGTGACTCATATTGGGAGTTTGGAACAGATAAAAACGTGAAGCAAAAAATCACTGATGATTTTAATGCACGTCTTAATACTATAGATAAAGATACTAGAAAAAACAGTACATTTGTATTTGTGACACCTCGTAATTGGACAGGTAAATCTAGAGAAAGCTGGATAAAGGAAAAGAGTGGATTAGGAGAATGGAAAGATATTATTGTCTATGATGCTAATGATTTAGAACAGTGGTTAGAAAACTCAATTCCAACAAAAGCTTGGTTTAAGGAGATTTTGGGACTTCCTGTCAGTGGACTCATTACGTTAGACCGAATGTGGGAAAATTGGTCTAATGTTACTTTAGAATCTGAACAACCAATACCTACCTCTATTTTTGAAAGTGCTATCAGTGAACATAAAGATATTTTTTTACAATGGATTACTAAAGATCGCTGTCAGCCATTTAATATTAGAGCACATTCTTCTGAAGAAGGATTAGCATTTTTATCGGTATTATTTAATGAACTACAATTAAAAGATTTTAGAGACAGAACTTTAATATTTAATGATGCAAATACGTTAAGATATGCCATTACAAACTTTAACGATATGATAGTAATCGTAAATTCAAAAGAAGTATTATCAGATATAGGCAATGATGTTAAAAAGTGTCCGACTATATTGGTAAACATCCAAGAGAAGCAAGAGGATAACAATATTGTATTAGATCTTTTAGAATACAGTACAATTCAAAAAGTTTTAACTCAAATGGGTTATTCGGATGTTGAAAAGGAGAAGTTGATAATAGAATCCGGAAAATCAGCAACGATATTACGGAGAAAGCTATCTCATTTAAATCATTTAAGTAAAGCTAAGTGGGCTATTGATAGAGATTATCGTTTAAGAGATATTCTTATGCCACTTGCATTAATAGGAACTTGGGATTCAACTAATGATCATGATTGGAAAATCGTTGAGAAGATAACAGGAAAGATAAAAGAGGACATTGAAAAAACAATAATAGATTTAGCTCAATTAGACGACTCTCCAGTGTGGAGATTTAAAGGAATAATTGGCGTATTATCGTCGATTGATGTTTTTAATTCATTTGATTTAAATTTCACCAGGTCTGAAATAGAAGGGTTCTTAACTATAGTGAAAGACGTACTATCAGAAAAAGATCCTGCATTAGACTTATCGCCAGAGAATAGGATGTTATCTGCATTATATAATAAGAATAGAAAGTACTCATCTGGAGTACGTAAAAGAATTAGTGAAAACTTTGCTTTTTTAGCTGCTCATGATGAAGAAATCATAAGTCTACATGGCTTTAATTTTAAAGTGGAATCACAAAAAATAATAAAAGATATGGTGATGCCACTAGATTATGATAAGCTCTATTCTCAATCAGTGTTCCTTTCTATCTATTCTGAAATAGCACCAAAAGTACTTAGTGAAATTATATTAAAAGATGTTAGGAGCACTGCTTCAATAGTCAAGACTGAGATGAAACCTACTAAAAATATATTTATTGATTCTACAAATTTAAGACCTAATATTTTGTGGGCAATAGAATGTCTAGCTGCAGATGAGAATTCTATTATAAATTGTATTGATATTTTATGTGAACTATCAAAAATAAAATTAGAAGATAACTTGCACAATAAACCTGTAAATAGCTTATTAGCAGTTTTTAATATTTATATTCCGCAAATATCTTTTGATATGAACAGACGATTAGAATTGATAGAGTATTTAAAGGAAAAACATACAGAAGTATTCTGGGAAATAAGCGTTAAGCAAATAACTAGAGATAATAGAAGTCTTAGTGAATTAAGAAAACCAGTGTTTAAAAAAATAGAAAATGAGTTTCCATCATATACAGAAGATGAGATAGACACTTATTTTGAGCGTATAGTAGAGTTTATGATTAATATAGAAAATCATACTATAGAAAGATATGAAGACTTGCTTAATATATTACCCTACCTAAAAGTTAGTGCTCAAAGAAAAATAATCAAAAAAATAAATGATTCTATAAATAATCTGGAGGATAAGTCAAAAGCTTTTTTAAGAAGTGTATTAAGAAGTATTAGTCATAGACAAGATCTAAGTGATAATTTGAGAAAAAATATAAAAGTTATTTATAAAACTTTAGAGCCCGAAAATATCTGTTTGAAGAATAAATGGTTATTTGATAACAGTAGAATTTTATTATTTAATGATATGAATACCTCGAGGATAGATGTAGATAGGGTTAATAGAATTAATAATATAAGATTGGAAGCAATTAATGAAGTATGGAAAAACAACGGACTTCAGGGGATAGTAATGATGATAGATAGCTCATTCTCTGCTAAGTGTATTGGACATTACTTAGGATTATATATAAGAGATACAGAGGAATATTCATCTGTATTTGAAAAATTATTCAGTAACAATCTTTTGCTAAACAAAAGTTATAAATTAGAATTTTTAAAAGAGTTATTAAAGAAGATGGAAGAAGAAACTTTAGAGACTATATTATCTACAAATTTTGAAAGGCTATCTATCGGTATACAAAAAGAAGTTTTAACGATACTGCCACTAAATGATGTAACCTTAAATCTTTTAACTAAGTTTAATGGGAAGGATCTATTAAACTTTTGGCATGCCAAAGACTACACTGATTTCATTAATTATAGAGGGTATTTAATGAGTATAAATCAAATAGTTGAACTTCTATTGAGCATAGATAGAGATGCTACAGCATTGATGGTAATTAGAGAGTTCTATAATGAATTTGAAAGTAATAAAATAATTGAAGTTTTACGTAACTTTAAAATGGATCAAGAAAATGATTTCAAAGACCGTGAAAATCTTCAGTATAACATATTCATTCTCATAAAGAGTTTATCGGTTAGAGGTAACACTAATCATTTATCACTCTTAGAATTAGAACTGAAATATTTAATGATTCTTGATATATATAGTTATGAATTTAATAATATCAAAAAATCAAATTTAGAATCACCAAATTTATTTATAGAGATAATTGAAGCGCTAATTATGAATAACAATAAAAATAGTGTGGATACAATAAATTATTATTCCAGATTAATAAGCAAACTCTTTCTTATAGAGTCTGATATGGATGAAAATTTCGAAATAGAATTAGAAAGAGTTCTAAATTGG
>NZ_KV820863.1:5293-5989 GCF_001815515.1 Nosocomiicoccus sp. HMSC059G07 | reverse complement strand
TAATAATATCAAGAAATCAAATTTAGAATCACCAGATCTATTTATAGAGATAATTGAAGCACTGGTTATGAATAACAATAAAAATAGTGTGGATACAATAAATTATTATTCTAGATTAATGAGCAAACTCTTCCTTATAACGTCTGATATGGATGAAAGTTTCGAAATAGAATTAGAAAGAGTTCTAAATTGGATTAATTCTGCTCAAGAACAAGGTAAAAATATAACCGATGTACAATTTGTGAATTCAAAAATTGGCGAGATGTTGGCAAGAACCGAGAAAAAGAATACACATATATGGCCGAATAAACTTACTTGTGAGGTGTTAGAGCATTTTAATGACGAAAAGATCAATAATGGATTCATTACGGAAATATTAAATGCAAGAGATGTCTTTTTTAAAAATGATGGTAAGGACGAACAAAAGTTAGCCGATCAATATAAGAAAATTCGAGAAAAAATACCAATTAGATATAGTGTAATCAGAAATATTTTGTTTGATTTAGAGAATTTCTACGCTTCAATGTCACAGATTCATAAACTAGAAAGTAAAATCGATAAGCGATTGTTTTAACTGAGAATATCGATTCTATTGTGGGGAATTAGAAGTAAAATCTTTAACTTCTAAGAGTATAGAGTAATATGTGTTTATAATTTTATAATAGCCCCTTCTTTAGTATAAAAAATATTAAAAAT
>NZ_KV820863.1:1085-5193 GCF_001815515.1 Nosocomiicoccus sp. HMSC059G07 | reverse complement strand
AAAAAGAATACACATATATGGCCGAATAAACTTATTTGTGAGGTGTTAGAGCATTTTAATGATGAAAAAATCAATAATGGATTCATTACGGAAATGTTAAATGCAAGAGGTGTCTGTTTTACAAATAATGGTAAAGACGAACAAAAACTAGCAGATCAATATAAGGAAATTCGAGAAAAAATGCCATTTAGATACAGTGTAATGAGAAATATATTATTTAATTTAGAGAGTTTCTACACTTTAATGTCTCAAGATTATAAACTAGAAAGTGAAATCGAGAAGCGATTTTTTTAACTGAAAATATCCCTCCTCATAAAGTGTGGATTCAGAGATGTTTTTTACATGAACTGTATCGAGTACATTTTAGCGATGAATTTTAGAATAATTAAGAAGGATATTACAACTAAAAGCATATTCTTGGCGTATTATAAGAGAGAGTTATAAGTTAAAGTATACTAGAGTAGTATATGACTTAGAATATCGTATCCTGTATTCCAAGAGATATTAAAGGAGCTCATATCTTTAAAACAAAAAAGACATGTCAAAATGACATGTCTTTTGCCTCTATCCGCGTGGTTAGACGCAGCAAGGTAAGACTTTCCTTATTCCTTATAACTAATAATAATAGAAATTGACATTAATCGCAATCATTAGTGTAATAGTGAAAAAATTATTGAGTCTGATATACTGCACGCATCGTCGAGATTACCGCTTCACTCTGTCTTTGAACGCACTAGAATTCTATAATTTGCGCAGTAAATTCGGTCTATTTAAACCGTCACCGTTATTTTCGTACCTTTTCCTTCTTCAGACTCTACTTCTATTTCACCGCCGTGTAGGTCGATTATTTCTTTAACGATTGCCATTCCGAGTCCGTTTGATGGGATGTTGTCTTCGGCGCGATGGTCTTTATGGAATCTCTCAAAGAGATGCGATTTTGTGTCTTCGTTCATACCGATGCCGTCATCTTCTACGATGATTTCTGCACGAGAGTTGTTTTTTCTTACGAGGATATTGATTTCACCGTAATGATTCGTGTATTTAATCGCGTTAGTGAGTAAATTCGTAATCGCCTGGTATAAGAGATTACTGCTGCCATATATTTCTATATCTTCAACGTGCGTCATTAAAAAGATTTCTTTTTGGTCGAGCATATACGACTGACTTTGCACGATTTCGTTAATAAATGGTCGTGCACCGAAGTGCGTTTTCTCTAGCTGTGATTCGCTCTGTTCAATTGAAGCGAGCAGCAATAGTTGTTTTGTTAACCCACTCAGTCGCTTCGCTTGGTGTTCCATATTTTGAATCGTGTCTTTATTGTATTCTCGTTTTAATGATTCAAGTTGCATGAGTAAGTTCGCGATCGGGGACTGGATTTCGTGTGAGACGTTAGCAACGAATCGTTCGTTCGTTTTTTGTTGATCTCGAATCGCTTGACTCATATGCGCCATCTCACGTTGCAGTGTTCCGATTTCATCGCGTCTAGTGACAATGTTTTCTGTCGTATATTTTCCTAACCTTATGTCACTGGCGAAATTCTTTAACCGAATGACTGGTGCGATTATAAAGTTAGACGATAAAGCAACAAATATAATCGAGAATACGATTAAAAGACTCAGTAGAATCGCTAAAAATATACGAAACTCTCCCATACTTTCTCCGACGTTTGGTCTCATAAATACGGAATACGTCTCACCGTGAATTGTGACATTTGTACCGACCGTGTTTTTCGTTTCATTGTCAAAGAATCCTGTAATTAAAATGTTGAACGGTCGATTTTTAATTCCGTGATAGATGTCATCTTGTAGTGCATCTTCTGGTAAGTTATCGAGTCGAAACGGATCGCCGTAAAATTGTTTTTCTCCGTTTTTAATCACGACGAGTTGAAAGTCTAAACTCGCGATTTGGTTAAAAATTTCTTCAGCAGGTCTCTTATCATTTTCTATAAACTCTTTTTGTTTTAATAACGTTTCAGTAATGCGCGCGTCGTTTTTTTCTTTCTCATAAAAGTGGTAGTAGACGTTTGAGAGTAGGAATGCGAGTATGCTGCTTATTGCCATAACAACGAGTGTATTGACGATAAAACGCGTCGACAAATGTTTAAAGTTCATGGATTTGATATCCAATCCCGCGCACTGTTTTAATCTCAATACGAGAGTTTACAGCACTGAGTCGTTTTCTTACGCGTTTAATATGCACGTCTACTGTACGTTCGTCACCTTCAAAGTCATATCCCCAAATTTCTTCAATGAGCATATCTCTACTACATACATTCGGATAATTGATGAAAAGCTTCTCGAGCAACTCGAATTCTTTTCTCGGGAAATATAGTGTTTCAGAATCGACTTCAATTAAGTACGCATTACTATCTAAAGTGACATTCCCAATCGTCGTACTTGATGATTGACCGTATCTTGAAAGGACCGCTTCAATTCTAAATTTTAACTCTTCTGGTTCAAATGGTTTCGTCATATAATCATCCGTTCCCGCTTGATACGCTTCACGTTTATCGTATAATTCACTTCTCGCTGTAAGCATAATGACCGGTATATCGTAATCATTTTTTATATGTTTACATAGTTCAAATCCGTTCATATACGGCATCATGACATCGACAACAGCGAGGTGTATGTTTTCATCTTGTAAAATATCGAAAGCTTGCATAGCGTCTTCAGCTAGAAACGGTGTGTAGTCAGGCTGTAACTTTGATGCGACCATATCACGAAGGGACGCTTCGTCGTCTACAATTAAAATGTTAACCATAATTTCCTCCTAAAATAATTTGTTCATATTGAGTTCATAGTAGCGGTGTAATATACACAGTGAAGGAAGGGATGGACCAATGAAAATCGCTTTTAAAGAACTCAAATACTATAAATTCAAATACTTAATGATCGGCATAATTTTATTTTTACTCGCATTTTTAGTCATGTTTGTTTCAAGTTTAGCACAAGGACTTGGAAAAGATAATATTTCAATGATCGAGTCATTGTCTGGTGAAGAAATTCTAATTGAAGATGATTCAAACAATGAGATTCAGCAGTCGGTGTTAAGTGAAGATGTCGTAGATGACGCACGCGACAATGGCTATAAAAGTCTGTCGATGACACCTCTAAGATTTGAAAACAACGACAGCGTACAGCTCGTCTATACCGATGCTGTGAATTTAAATATTGTTGAAGGAAGTCAGCCAAACGGAAAAGATGAAATACTCGTTGACAGTACGATGGCAGAAAGCTATAACGTTGGCGATACAGTTGAAGTAAAGGACTCAGATATCACGTATAAGATAAGCGGATTTGTGAAACGTCAAATGTTCGCGCACACGCCAATCGCTTTTACAACAAAAGAGGGCTTCGAAAAAATTAAAGAAGCCGACGTCAATATTATGATTGGTAGTAAGAATTTTGAAGCGGACGGTGTTACGACGATTACGAAGCAAGATTTAATGAACGGCATTCCGAGTTATCAAGCAGAGCAGTTACCACTCAATTTAATGATCGTGTTTTTATTCGTCATTTCTGCGATTGTGATTAGTGCATTCTTCTACGTTATAACGATACAAAAAACGAAAGAATACGGTATTTTAAAAGCAATCGGCACAAAAAATATACGTATGGTATCGATGATCGTCACTGAAGTGTTCGTCATCGTTATATTAAGTACACTAATTGCGATTGGCCTCACGTACTTACTGAGTACTTTATTACCAGTAACGATGCCGTTTTTCGTAAACAATAAATTAGTCGTGTTATTATTTGGATTATTTATGGTCGTATCATTAATTGGCGCACTGTTATCGATTATAAAAGTAGTAAAAATTGATCCGTTAACTGCGATTGGAGGAGATTAATATGTTAAAGCTAGAGAATATATCAAAAACTTACGGTAAAGGTGATACTCAAACTGAAGTGCTAGAAGATATAAACTTAAAAGTAGACAGTGGAGAACTCGTCGTATTATATGGACCGTCCGGTTCAGGGAAAAGTACGCTACTATCGATTATCGGTGCTCTTTTATCCCCAACAGATGGAAAGATTATTATGGATGGAGACGACTGGACGTCTTATAAAGATAGCGAAATGACAGACTTACGACTCGGAGAAAT
>NZ_KV820863.1:717-985 GCF_001815515.1 Nosocomiicoccus sp. HMSC059G07 | reverse complement strand
TATCTGGTGGTGAACAACAACGCGTCGCGATTGCTCGCGCGTTTATGAACGATCCATCACTCATATTAGCAGACGAACCAACCGCATCACTCGATTTCGAGCGCGCAGTACAAGTCGTCGAAGTTATCCAACAGCGCGTCAAAGAAAACGGCGCAGCATGCATCATGATCACGCATGATCAGCGCATTTTCAAATACGCAGATCGCCTATACATCTTAAAAGGCGGCAAGTTACAAGAAGAAAAAATACAAGATAAAGAAAGCGCATA
>NZ_KV820863.1:0-617 GCF_001815515.1 Nosocomiicoccus sp. HMSC059G07 | reverse complement strand
GCGTCAAAGAAAACGGCGCAGCATGCATCATGATTACTCACGACCAGCGCATCTTTAAATACGCAGATCGCCTATACGTCTTAAAAGGCGGTAAGTTAGAAGAAGAAAAAATACAAGATAAAGAAAGTGCATAGAGATAAATTTATTTATTGAACTCCCGCAGATTCCCCTGAACTATTCCTAGATTCCCCCTAAAGATATAGGATAGTTCGGGGGAATCTTTTTTTTGTGGGGAGGGGGAGTAATTTAACTGAGAATCGTCGGTGGAGTGCCGGATTCGCCGTCGATTCGGGTTATCGTCTGCGAAAACGAACTCTCGCCGACGCAGCCAGCATTATCGTCGGCGAGTTTTTATTTCACCGACGGTAACAACAGTATCGTCGGCGAAAAACTGGAATTTCGAGAATTCGCCGACGATTCGGCAATTCCCGACGGCGAATAGAAATTTGGCCGACGATAAGTCCCATAGCGTCGGTGGAAATCTCATTTCACCGACGATTTGGATAAAAGACGATATTTAATCTGATATCTTCGCTATTCAATAGTTTATTCTCGGTATTTTTGGTGAGAATCGTCGGTGGAGGGTCAAGTCTTAAATATTGTGTAAAATAAAAAAT
>NZ_KV820862.1:0-234 GCF_001815515.1 Nosocomiicoccus sp. HMSC059G07 | reverse complement strand
GAGAATCACCAGGTGCTTCAATATCATTCTCTGTAGTGCTTGAAGCATTAGAGAAAAACTTTAAAGAAGACCGTGAGCTCTGGGAACCTGCAGTTAAAAAGTTAGTTCCATCATATGGCAAATCACTGATTGATGACGAAAAACTGATGAGGGAAACGCGTAAAGAAACATCTGAAAACTTGAATTTAAATTATTATAATTAATTTTAAAAAGAGGTTATATTCATGAAAAAAA
>NZ_KV820861.1:57090-58855 GCF_001815515.1 Nosocomiicoccus sp. HMSC059G07 | reverse complement strand
TTCGGGTTCGGCAGTTCGAATCTGCCCCCTTCCATTTATAGGGGTATCGTATAATGGTAATATAGAGGTCTCCAAAACCTTTGATGTGGGTTCGATTCCTACTACCCCTGTACGACGGCGATTGTGGCGAAGTGGTTAACGCACTGGATTGTGGCTCCGGCATGCGTGGGTTCGAATCCCATCAGTCGCCCCATATTGGGCTGTAGCCAAGCGGTAAGGCAACGGATTTTGGCTCCGTCATGCAAAGGTTCGAATCCTTTCAGCCCAGTAGTTTGGCGCCTTAGCCAAGTGGTAAGGCCGAGGACTGCAAATCCTCTACCACCGGTTCAAATCCGGTAGGCGCCTTCTTTCAATTTTATATATGCGGAGATAGTTAAGTTGTTTATAACATACTTCTTCCTGAAGTAAGTCGTTGGTTTAAATCCAGCTCTCCGCTCCATATTTTTGGTAAGACTATATTAAGTCTTATTTTTTTTATTTAAATTAAGCTCCCGTGGCGGAATAGGCAGACGCGTCGGACTCAAAATCCGATTCTTAGGAGTGCCGGTTCGATCCCGGCCGGGAGTATACAACTAGTATCTACTTGAAGACGTAAAGAAAACGAAGAAAAATAATTGAATAAGTAATTATTGATCGATGTTTACACCACACAGCAATGTGTGGTGTTTTTTTGTATAAAAAAAGCCCTACATATGTAGGACTTATAGTAATGACTGAATCATTTCTTCAGTTGTAAGTCTTGATAAGTAGCTTGGTGGAACGTCGAATAATGATTTCGCACCGAAGTTTTTATCTTTTAAAAATCTATATGCCGCACGTGCAGAGGCAACTGCGACAGATGCTGTAAATTCTGGGTTACTGTCTAAGTTTAATTCTATTTTATAGGTTGCTTGATTGTTGTTCGTAAACCCTCGTCTTAAGACATAGCCACCGTGATTTAAATTTTGGTGGTGTTCTTTAAATTCATCTTCAGAAATAAAGTAGACATTCGTTTCATAGCCTTTAAAGTAGTCTGGCATGTTAATAATATCATTTTTAATATCTTCATCATTTCTAGAATTATCACTCACGATATATACGTCACGAATATGTGCAGATTCTTTTGTATAATTCACTTCTTTACCGTCTTCGATGTCTTTTACGAGGTAATCGTTTGGAAGTGTATATTGCGCGCCGTATTTCACACCATCTACTTGTCTAACAGCGTCACTATGCCCTTGAGAAAGTCCAGGACCATAAAATGTATATGTTTCACCATTTGGTAAAAAAGATTCACTGTAGAGTTTTTGTACAGAGAACACTCCAGGGTCCCAACCTGTACCAATAATCGATACGTTTTCATTGTTCTTTGTGATTTTATCTAAAATATTATAATGGTTGAGTAAATCTTTGTGGTTATCATAACAATCGACTGTAGAGAAGTGAGTACTGTAAAATTCTCTCGTTTCTGGGATGTCATTCTTAGATCCACCACATAATATAAGAATATCGATATCTTCTTTAAGGTCTAATATATCGTCAACATGGTATGCTTTCGTGTTTAAAGACTTTGGATCACGACGAGTAAATACCCCGATTAAATTAAAGTCGTCGTTATAAGAAAGACTCGTCTCTACACCTTGACCTAAATTCCCGTATCCAACGATACCAACATTAATTTTACTCATTATAATTCACCTCTAAAATGTCATTTACATCACATAATCCGTGAGTTTTTGTCACGATATATTCTGCAGCTTTTAAGCTACCTTCAGCAAATATTCGT
>NZ_KV820861.1:56564-56990 GCF_001815515.1 Nosocomiicoccus sp. HMSC059G07 | reverse complement strand
ATTAATTTTACTCATTATAATTCACCTCTAAAATATCGTTTACATCATATAATCCGTGAGTTTTTGTCACGATAAATTGTGCAGCTTTTAAGCTACCTTCAGCAAATATTCGTTTAGAATATGCAGTATGTGTTAGTTCTAATACTTCATTTTCACCGAAGAAACTAACAGTATGTGTTCCGACAACTGTACCACCTCTTAGGGCGTGGATACCGACTTCATTACTTTCTCTTTTTGCCATACCCTCTCTACCGTAGTTTGCCGATAAAGTATTATCTCTACCATTATTTACCGCATCAAATAACATGTGAGCTGTACCACTTGGTGCATCTTTCTTTTTATTATGATGTGTTTCTGTAATTTCTATATCAAAATTTTGTAACGCTCGAGATACTGTTTCAGCAAGTTTTTCTAATATGTTAATAC
>NZ_KV820861.1:38687-56464 GCF_001815515.1 Nosocomiicoccus sp. HMSC059G07 | reverse complement strand
ATAACATGTGAGCTGTACCACTTGGTGCATCTTTTTTTTATTATGGTGCGTTTCAGTAATTTCAATATCAAAATTTTGTAACGCTCGAGACACTGTTTCAGCAAGTTTTTCTAATATGTTAATACCGAGACTATAGTTACCAGCATAAACGATAGGAATTTCTTTTGATGCTTTATTGATCTCTTCCATACTGTCAATTCCAGTCGTTGCAATAACGACTGGAATCTTTTTAGTTGTTGCGAAATCGAGTAGAGGAGAGAGTAAATCAGGCGATGAAAAATCAATAATTACATCGATATTTTCCGTCACATCGTTAAAATTATCGTAAATATGATCTTCATTACTATGACCGATACCAGCAGCAACTGTATGATTTGAATCTTCAATTGTTTTAACTAATACTTGTCCCATTTGACCGGTAATTCCAACAATTAGTATATTCATAGACTTCACCCTTATAATCTATTTAAACACTTTAGTGTTTGATGGATGCTTTGCTGCACGTTTTCTTCAGCGACTGTAAGAGGTAATCTTAACTCTGATGTACCAAACCCGAGTAAGTGAGTCGCATATTTAATTGGTACTGGACTCACATCAGAAAACGCCGCTTCTATAAATGGTAATAATTTTAACTGTAACTCTTTTGATTTTTTAGAGTCACCGTTTAAGAAACTATGGACCATCTCACTCGTTTCTTTTGGGAAGATATTTGCAACGACTGATATTACACCTTCAGCACCGACAGCTAGCATCGGTACAGTTAGATCATCATTTCCTGAAATAATCTGGAATTCATCAGGTGTATTATTTCTAATATTCATCGTATACGATAAATCACCGGATGCATCTTTAATACCACAAATATTTTTATGTTTAGATAATTCGACAACAACGTTTAGTGGAATGTTATGACCCGTACGTCCTGGAACTGAGTAGAGCATTACAGGGACCTTGCTGACGTTTGCGATCTCAGTAAAGTGTTCAATTAAACCAGTGTCTGTCCCTTTATTATAGAAAGGGGAGACGACGAGAAGCCCGTCGACGTCTAATTCTGACACTTCTTTACTAAATGAGACTGCGTCTTTAGTGTTATTGCTTCCTGTACCGACGATGATTGGTACACGTCGGTTTACTTTGTCGATTGTAAAATTAATGACTTCAAGTTTTTCATCAATAGACAATGTTGCTGCTTCACCAGTAGTACCGATTGAAATAATAGCATCGATTCCTTCTTTAATTTGAAATTCAATAAGTTCACCGAGTGCTTCAAAATCAATGTCACCTGAATTTGTAAATGGTGTAACAATCGCTACACCTGAACCTTTAAATAACATACTAATCTCTCCTTAATTTAAAATTTCTGCAATTTGAACAGAATTTGTCGCTGCACCTTTACGGATATTGTCCGCAGTGACGAACATATGAATACCGTTATCTGTACTATAATCTCTACGGATTCTACCGACATATACGTCATCTGTACCATTTGCGTCTTCAGTAATCGGGTAAACTAAATTTTCAATATCGTCTTTAATAACAACACCTTCAGCTTCTTCTAGTACTTTATAAATATCTTTAATATCAAAATCTTGTTCAAATTCGATGTCGATATTGACTGCGTGACCATTTTCAATAGGGACACGCACCGTTGTTGCGGTTACTTTTAAC
The DNA here is from genome assembly GCF_001815515.1 of Nosocomiicoccus sp. HMSC059G07. Taxonomy (NCBI): domain Bacteria; kingdom Bacillati; phylum Bacillota; class Bacilli; order Caryophanales; family Staphylococcaceae; genus Nosocomiicoccus; species Nosocomiicoccus sp. HMSC059G07. The sequence goes on along the minus strand of NZ_KV820861.1, from coordinate 54,796 downwards.
TGCTCATCATTTAAAATTTTTTTCGTTTCTTCAATCATTTTCATTTCTTCTTTTGTATAGCCGTTATCTAAAAATACATCAATGTGTGGTAGAACACTTTGTTGAATGTTATACGGATACGTATTCGTCGTACCGTTTTTTAAATCTTCAATACCCCGAGCACCAGATCCTGATACGGCTTGATATGTCGTATATGTGATGCGTTTAATTCCGAACTTTTGAAGCGGCTTTAACGCGACGACTGACTGAATTGTCGAGCAATTTGGATTTGCAATGAGTATTTCATCATTTAAATCGTCTCTATTTACTTCAGGGACGATTAACGGCACGTTTTCATCCATTCGGTACACGCTACTATTATCAATCGCAACAATACCTTTTTCTTTTGCAAGGGGGATAAATTTCTCTGAAACTGCGCCACCTGCGGCAAAGAATAGTACGTCGATGTCTCTATCAAATACTGATTCTTCTAATTCTTCTAACGTATAATCTTTACCATTAAAAGTAATTGTTTCTCCTGCGGATTTTTTAGAACTAAATAGATAAAGTTCATCGACGTTAAAATTTCTTTCTTCTAACACTTGTAAAATCGTACGTCCAACTGTGCCACTTGCACCAACGACTGCAATATTCATAACTATTCCTCCTAAAGTTCAAAATGCTTTCCGAGTTTTATTACGACGTCATCTGCGATTTTGCTATCGACGACATATGAAATGCTAATTTCTGACGTTGAAATTTCATAGAAGAAAATATCTTCTTTAACGAACAATTCAAACACTTGTGCAGCGATACCGACTTGACTACGCATCGCAGTACCGACGATTGAGACTTTGGATAGGTTATCTTTAATTTCATAATCTAGGTTAAGCTCTGTAAGCACTCGTTTCGTATCTTCTATCGATGATTTTTCACTCGTAAACGTCACTTCTTTTCTATCGTTTAACCGTGTATGACTAATAATATCTACGTTGACGTTTTCTTTAGCGAGTTCTAAAAAGATATTTGAAATATTGACGTCTTTTGTATCGTGAATAATAACGAGTACAACGTCATCTAATTTTGAGACACTTGTTAATTTTGTATCTTCCATATCATAAGCCTCCAGTACTTTTGTGCCTTTTGTTTTACCGTCGTTTAATAAAATTTCCATTGGGACATTAAATTTATACGCAAGTTCAACACTTCTTGGTTCAATGACCTTTGTGCCGAGATGCGCCATTTCCATGAGTTCTTCGTATGTGACGACGTTTAACTTTTTCGCGTCACTATAAATTCTCGGGTCAATAGAGTAAATGCCGGAAACATCCGTATAAATTGCACATTTCGCATTTAATTTTACAGCGAGGGCAACAGCTGACGTATCTGATCCTCCGCGACCAAACGTTGTAATATCTCCTAGAGGATTTATTCCTTGGAATCCAGTCACGACGACGATTTCATTTTGTCTTAAATGATTTTCTATACGTTCTATATTTACGTCAGTAATTTTATTTTTACCGTGAACACCGTCGCTTTTAAATCCAGCTTGAAATCCAGTTAACGCGACAGCTTTATGCCCGGCTTCATTTAAGTGAATCGCGAGGAGTGCAGCACTTTTGTTTTCTCCAGTTGAAACGAGCATATCTAGTTCACGTTTAGACGGTGTCGTGGACAACGCATGTGCCATATCTAATAATTCATTCGTCGAGTCTCCCATTGCTGAAACGACGACAACGACTTCTTCTGTTTTACTTTTTTCTAGTATGATGTCACTCGCACTTTTAATCTTTTCTAAATCTTTTAAAGACGAGCCTCCAAATTTCATGACGAGTCGTTCCATTTTAAAAGACCTCATTTCTTATTAAATCTTCGTAAGTTTCTCTTTTTACTGCAAGATGCGTTTCACCATCTTTAACAAATACGACTGCGCCTCGCGGGATTTTGTTGTAGTTTGACGCCATCGACTCTGTATACGCACCAGTGGATGGTACTGCAAGTGTGTCGTTAATGTTAGCTTTTGGTAACTTAATATTTTCTATTAAGACGTCGCCACTTTCACATAACTTACCGGCAATTCGGTAATTAGTTATTTTATTAGCAGTCATATTATTAGCGATTGCCGCAGTGTATTTTGCTTCGTATAAAGAAGGACGTAAGTTGTCGTTCATACCACCGTCGATCAGTAAAAAGTCAATGTGACTTGACGGCTTAATATGAGAGACGTTATAAAGTGTTGTTCCAAAATCATTAATTAATGATCGACCAGGTTCAATAGAGATCGTTTCAACATCAATATCATATTCACGGATATAATTTTCGAGTACGTCTATATATTCATTTAAAAAATTTTCGAGTTGAAGCGGTTGATCACCTTTAGTGTAGTAAACACCAAATCCGCCACCTAAGTTTAATTCATCGAGTTTTAAATTGAACTCTTTTTGAACGTCGCTATAAAATTCAATCATACGTTTTGCTTCAGTAAAATAAGGCTTAGAGTCAAAAATTTGTGATCCAATATGACAATGAAATCCTTTAAAATCTAAATGATTTAAATGATGAAGTTTATCTAAAAACTGTAAGGCTTCTTGAAATGTCATTCCAAATTTAGAATCATCGTTAGACGTTTGAATATATTTATGTGTGTCTGTTTCAATAGTTGGATTAACTCTTAATAAGACACGTTGTGTTTCATTTAATTTACTTAAAATATCGTTTAACATATTTGCTTCACTTAAATTGTCTAAAACGATCGTACCGACATTTTCTCTTACTGCAAATTCTAATTCTTCATAAGTTTTTGCATTACCATGAAAGTAAATATTTTCAGTATCAAATCCTGAATGCTTCGCAACGAAGAGTTCGCCACCACTCACAACGTCAAGTGACAGTTGATGAGATTTTAATTGCTTCACTAAATAACTGCATAGGAAAGCTTTTCCAGCGTAAATAATATTTGTGTTAAAGAATCTTGATTTAAAATGATTTTTAAATGTATTAATTTTTTCATCGATTCCTGTTTCATCAAACACGTAAAGTGGGGTACCATACTTTTCTTTTAGAGTAGAAGTTGCTACGCCACCAATTACTAATTCGTTATCAATCACTTCAGAAGTACCAAATAATCTCATCATTATCCTCCTTATAAATAAAAAACTCATGAGTACAAATGGCACTCATGAGTTCGGTGCCCTCAATGCAACTGCTCACCACTATAAGATTGGGCGTCTTATAGTGACAGTACTATCCTTATTCAGAAATAGTCCCAACGAAAATATCGTTTCGGCGATGGCTCCTTTCGAAAATTCTACTATTAGCGCACCGCGACCTCTTGTTACATTGAATATTAAATTGTATTTAAAATCTGAAAATTTTGATTAGAGAAAATATATCATACAAATTTGAAAGGGTCAAATATACTTTAAAAATAATAGAAAAATATATAGCGTCATGATAAAATAAGTGAGCAGTAGCAATGCGTTATTTTTCACAAAGTTATACTGCTAAAATTTGATTGATGTGCTGTATAATAATAGATAGAAATCGTTTGAGAGGAGATAGGCTGTTGGATCAAAGAGAGGCTGAAGTATTAAATCTCATAAAAGAGAACCCGTTTATTTCTCAGTCGGAGTTATCTAAAAAGCTTGGTTTAACTGCTTCGAGTGTATCGAGAATTATAGCAGATCTCGTGCATAAAGAGTTTATTCAGGGACAAGCTTATGTTTTAAATGAAGAGTTCCCGATTGTCTGTGTCGGTGCAGCGAATATTGATAAGAAGTTTTTTGTTCATGAAAAGTTGATTCATGGAACGTCGAATCCGATTGATTCTGCGCATTCTGTCGGTGGAGTCGTGCGTAATATCGCTGAGAACTTGGGTCGTTTAGGCCAAAATGTGGCGCTCATTACGACAAGAGGTGATGACGCAGAGTGGCTGAAGGTAAAAGAAGCTTCTGAAGCGTATATTAATTTAGATTTTACTGAAATCATCGAAGGGAAAAATACAGGCGCATATACCGCATTAATAAACCGTGAAGGCGAAATGGAGTACGGTTTTGCGGATATGAGTATTTACGATGAATTCACACCTGAAGTACTAATTCGTCAGACGTATATTTTAAAGCGTGCAAAATGTATTGTAGCGGATTTAAACGTTCCGAAAGTAACGCTTGAATTTTTAGTGGCATATGCAGAAAAACACGATATTAAGCTCGTATTTATTCCTGTATCTGGACCGAAAATGGAGCGTCTGCCGGATTATTTAGAGCCAGTGGATTGGTTGATTGTAAACCGCGATGAGACCGAAGCGCAGTTTAATATGGTCATTCAGACGGATGAAGATTTAATGGAAGGTGCGAAGCTTTGGAACGCACGCGGTGTGTCTAACGTCATCGTAACGAACGGATCTAAATCTTTAGCGTATGCGTCTAAAGATTATGAAAAGATTTACCCAATTAAAAAATCGAACCGCGTCGTCGACGTAACAGGAGCTGGCGATAGTTTTTCTAGCGCAGTGATTTACGGTTGGCTAAATGGGTATAGTATAGATGACTGTATTGAACTTGGTATGGTCAACTCAACAAAAACGATTGAAACAGATTTTACAGTACGTCAAGATTTAACAGAAAAGCAGTTAAAATTAGATTTGGAGGCTTATAGGAATGAATCATTTAATTGATCTTACAAAAGAAGTACAAGAAGCATTAGAAAATAATAAACCAGTGGTTGCATTAGAGTCGACTATTATTTCTCACGGAATGCCGTATCCCCAAAACGTAGAGATGGCGAAAAAGACTGAAGAAATCATTAGAGAAAACGGTGCAGTACCAGCGACAATCGCAATTATGGACGGCCGTATTAAAGTTGGACTTACTGAAGACGATTTAGAACTACTTGCTAAAGAAGGACGTAACGTTACTAAAGTATCTCGTCGTGACTTAGCAGAAGTTATCGCAATGAAAACACTCGGTGCGACGACTGTAGCATCTACAATGATTTGTGCGAACCTAGCAGGAATCAAATTCTTCGTTACAGGTGGAATCGGTGGTGTACACCGCGGATATGAAGAGCATATGGACGTATCAGCAGACTTAGACGAACTTGGTAAAACAGACGTCGTCGTAATTTCTGCAGGTGCGAAATCTATTTTAGACTTACCAAGAACATTAGAATACCTTGAAACAAAAGGTGTACCAGTAATTGGATATCAAACAGAAGAGTTACCAGCATTCTTCACGAGAGAAAGCGGACTTAAACTCGCATCACACTTCGATACGACAGAAGATATCGCAAAAGTTATTAAAGCAAAACACGATTTAGGACTTGAAGGTGGTACGAGCGTCGTAAACCCAATTCCTGAAGATGAAGCACTCGACAAAGACTACATCAACGGTGTGATCCAAGAAGCGGTAGAACAAATGGAAAAAGACGGTGTCGGCGGTAAAGAAGCAACACCTTACTTATTAAAAGCAATCGTTGAAAAAACAGACGGAAAAAGCTTAGAAGCTAACATCAACCTCGTATACAACAACGCAAAAATCGGCGCACAAATCGCGGTTGATTACTACAAGCTGTAATTAGATAATAGAAGTTAGTGCCCCCTCACATGGTGTGAGGGGGTTTTTATTCATTAAATAATAGTGTATGGTTACTCGAATGTTTGACGAATAGAGGTTTATTCGTGAAGAAATTGTGGGAAGTTACACTGTAACTTAATGAATAAAGGCTCATTCGCTAAGGAATAGTGTAGAGTTACCCGAACCCTTGATGAACTGCGTCACATTCATTAAGAAAAAGTGTAGAGTTACCTGAACCCTTGATGAACTGCGTCGTATTCATTAAGAAATAGTGTAGAGTTACCCGAACCCCTGATGAACTGCGTCGCATTCATGAAGTAATAGTGTAGAGTTACCCGAACCCTTGATGAACAGCGTCACATTCATTAAGAAAAAGTGAATAGGAGCTACACAGAAACATAAAGAAGAACTATCAATTCTAGACGTAACCGTTAATTTGTTAGTGATCATTTTCTTTATCCACAAAATAGACCATACGACTTGTACCAATTCTTTCGTAATAGCGATTCATAATTTTTCTCAATTTATAATACGAAATGCGACCATCCGTGAAGTCATATATATTTTTATAAGTCACTTTTTCGTCTGGAAATAAGCTCTGAAAATCCTGGATAACTTCAATAATGATATCTTTTTGATGATAAAAACTACCGCACTGTTTGCAAATATATTTTTCATGACCATTTTCGACTAATTTCTCACCATCCAATCTACAAAAAATACCTTTATTTATAGTGTTGAACGTATAATTAACATCGCAATGACGAGTTATTTCGTTGTAACACATTAATATACGTTGTCTAATCGAATTGGCATGAGATTTTAGTGGGAAATTGTTTTTCTTCAAATTTTCAAGAAATGCTGGAAGTTGCGCGTTTGTAACAATCATTTCATCAATCGGCGCATTAAAAAGATGAAAGTTATTGTTAAGAAAAATCACATATTTTTCAATAGGAATACTATAATTTAATTGCTGCAGCAATTGAGTAAATTTATCACTAGTATCGTTAATTTGTTGTATTGGAGACTTCAATAGTCGATTTGTTTTAAAGGTATAAAAATTATTGTCTTGAAATACTAAATTGCCGTTATAGTTTTTTACTTCAAAAAGTACTATCTTATTATTAAATATTGCTAACGTGTCAATTTGTCGTTCAGATCCGTTGATTATAAATCTAAAGTCATGAATAGTTGTACAAAATTCGGACATAATGCGATCAAAATTATTAGAAAAACTGATTTCTCCTTCATATCCTAAATTCAGATATCTCAAATATTGATTCTCATGGCTATTCAAATGCCCCCTCTTTTTTAAAGCGATTAACTGACGATGAGCAAGCGATTTTTTTATCTTCATATAATCCTCCTATATACAATATTCACTATATAATTATAAACTTTTCTACTCTTTATAGAAGCTAATTACAAGTTTTGATTATAAATATACTGTTTTAAAATTTCTGCGAAACAATCATGTGAATTACTTAAAAATTGCAACCCATTATTAAAAAATTGTAATGATATTGGAATTTTAAAAGAAGAAATACATAGTGCCTCTTAAAATTTCGCAACAATTTATGTTTGTATGTTCCGAAATTACTGGAGTGTCACTAGAAATGGATAATATGAAGTAATAATTAATAAGAGAGCATCTATTCGTGCAGTAACAGTGTAGATTTACCCTAAAGTTTGATGAACAGCGACTTATTCATGAAGTAATAGTGTAGATTTACCCGAAAGCTTGACGAATAGCGGCTTATTCATGAAGTAATAGTGTAGATTTACCCGAAAGCTTGACGAATAGCGGCTTATTCATGAAGTAATAGTGTAGGTTTACCCGAAAGCTTGACGAATAGTAACTTATTGATGAAAAACACCTGCTAATCTTCTTCCCCTAGTTAACTGAATAGAAGTTAGCAAGTGTTATTCCTTATTCAAAAATTCTCAGTTCCCGACACACATCTCCAAGTGGTAATCCAACGACAGCGTTGTAATCACCGGAGATTCGCTTAACAAACTTCGCGCCGAGTCCCTGGATACCGTAGGCTGCTGCTTTGTCATATGGTTCGTCTGTGTTTAAGTAGTGTTCGATTTCTTTATCGTCTAACTCGAAGAACTCGACTTCAGTTTCTCTAACGATTGGTATTTCAGTGTCACCTTTACGCAGGAGTGCTGCTGAAATAACAGTATGCGTTTTGCCCGATAGCATTTTAAGCATGTGGCGTGCGTCGGCTCGGTCAGCCGGCTTTTCTAATATTTCACCGTTAAACTGTATGAGTGTGTCACACGATAAAATAATGTCTTCGTCGTTATCAATCGCGTATGATTTTAAGCTTGCGAGAGCCATTGCTTTCTTCTGTGGATCTCTTTCAGTGACAGAAGATTCGTCAACGTTTGGGATAATAGTTAAAAAGTTTAATTCGACTTGTTTTAATAACTCTTGCCGTCTCGGTGATCCAGATGCTAAAATAAGCATAAATTGTCTCAATCCTTTCTTTATAATAGGTGTGGAGATATTCTAAAATAAGTGTATAATCTAATAATGTATTGAGTATCATTTTAGAATGTTTATTTGCATATCGCAAGAGGTGAAATAAATGTATAAAGTGGAATTAACTAAATTTAGAGTGAAGCCAGGTAAGTCTAAAAAAGTAGACCGCTGGTTGAAATACATCCAAGAAAATATGGAAGGTGTCATTCGTAACGTCGAAGGTGAAAAAGTATATGTCGAGACGATTTTCCGTGAAGCGTTTAACGATGTAGAATATCTTTACTGGTATACAATTCAAGATAAAGAAGCAGCAGAAAGTGAAACGACTTCACCGATTGATCAAACACATATCGACTTTTTTGAAGACTGTATTGATCACACGTTCCATCCGGAAGACATGGTGTCAGAGGTACTCATCATTCCTGATCGTATAAAAAAAGCAATGCAGTATTAAAAGAAGCCAACTTCGGCTTCTTTTTTAATCTATTTAAAGAGGTGGCGTATGGACTATCAAAAGTTAAAAGATGAAATAATAGAATACGCACATACAATCGGCATTGACGAAATTGGTTTTACGACAGCAGAACCGTTTCATGAGTTTAGAGATAAATTAATTTCGTACTACGAAAACAATTATGAATCTGGTTTTGAAAAAGGGACGATTGAAGAGCGTGTAAATCCGAAGTTGTCTCTCCCGAGTGCGCGTTCAATTATCGCGATTGCAGTTGGGTATCCGAATCGTCTACCAAAAGACGCACCGAAGTCTCGTAAAGGCGAACGTCGTGGTATATTCGCGAGGTCTTCTTGGGGATTTGATTACCATCATTTACTTAGAACGAGGCTCGAAAAGTTAGAGGCGTTTATAAAAGAACGAGTCGACGGTGTTGAAACGATGTCTATGGTCGATACGGGTGTTTTATCTGATAGAGAAGTTGCGCTACGAAGTGGTCTCGGATTTGTCGGTAAAAACGGATTTATAATCAATCCGAAACTTGGCACGTGGACGTACTTAGGTGAAATGCTTATTAGCATTCCGTTTCCGCCAGATAAACCACTCGTTGGAACTTGTGGGGACTGTACGATTTGTATTGACCGCTGTCCAACGGGAGCACTCGTTGGCAACGGACAACTCGATTCTAAAAAGTGTATATCGTTTTTAACACAGACGAAAACATTTGTGCCAGACGAGTATCGTAAGTCCATCGGTAATAGAATTTACGGATGTGACACGTGTCAGCAAGTGTGCCCGTTAAACGTTGGTATCAATACCCAGCAAGACGATATTATACTAGAGCCAGAAATTTTAAAGCCGGAATTAACGAGTCTTTTAAAAGTGTCAAATAGAGAATTCAAAGAGACGTATGGTCACTTAGCAGGTGTATGGCGCGGTAAAAATCCGTTACAGCGTAACGCAATTATCGCGCTCGCACATTTTAAAGAAGAAAGTGCGATCCCGACGTTAAAAGACGTCGCAGAAAACGACGTACGCCCTGTCATTAAAGGGACAGCGTACTGGGCGATTGGACAAATTTTAGGCGATAGAGCACTCGATTATATTCACGAGCGCTACAGTAAAGAAACAGACGAAGCAGTAAAAGAAGAAATGCTAAAAGGTATACAAGAGGGTTAAATTATGAATCATATCGTATTATTTCGACCAGATATTCCACAAAATACAGGGAATATCGGACGTACATGTGCAGCGACGAAAACGAAGTTGCATCTAATAAAACCATTAGGGTTTGAAATTACTGACAAACATTTAAAGCGTGCAGGTATGGATTACTGGTACGATCTCGATATTACATATCACGAGAGTATCGAAGACTTTTTAGAAGAAGCAGACGGGAAACTTTACTTTATTTCTAAATTCGGAGAAAATTATTATCATGAAGAGGATTATTCTGATTCAGATGAAGACCACTATCTAATTTTCGGCAGAGAAACGAAAGGTCTTCCAGACTATATTAAAGAAAAGTACAAAGACCGTTTAATGCGTATTCCGATGCACGAAGATTTTAGAAGTTTAAATCTTTCAAATACAGTTGCGATGGTGCTTTACGAAGCGCTACGTCAACAAGGTTTTAAAGGACTTATATAGGAGGATGAACATGAACGAGACAATTCAATTATTACAAAATCACCGATCGATTCGTGATTTTAAAGATCAACCACTTGAAAGAGAAGTGATTGAAACACTAGTGAAATCTGCACAGCAAGCTTCGACGTCAAGCTACGTTCAAGCGTATTCAATTATCGGTGTGACAGATGAAGATAAAAAACAAGCGATTATGGAAATTAGTACACAACCGTACGTAAAAGATAATGGTCATTTATTTATCTTTGTCGCAGACTATAATCGTCATTTAGAGCTTGCAAAACGTAAAGGATATGAAATACATTTTGATACGACTGAAAGTTTACTCATCGGTGTCGTAGACGCAGCGCTTGCAGCACAGAACTTAGCAGTCGCAGCAGAGTCTCTAGACTTAGGGATTTGTTATTTAGGTTCGATTCGTAACAATACGAAAAAAATGATTGAAATTTTAGAACTACCAGAAGGAACGTTCCCAGTGATTGGTATGGCAGTTGGATATAAAAATAGCGAAGGTAGTTTTAAAGAAAGATTACCACAAGACACAGTTTACTTTGAAAATACGTATCCAGAATTTGAACAAATCGAAGCGTCTCTAAATGATTACGATGAATCAATTACAGAGTATTATAAAACTCGCGATGAAAATAAACGACAAGATAACTGGTCAGAGCAAGTCGTTAAGAAATTATCAAAAATGGACCAAGTCCGTAAAGATATAAAAGACGTATTAAATGCACAAGGATTTTTAAAAGATTAAACGAAAAAACGCAAACTTTAGAAGTTTGCGTTTTGTTATGTCATTATTATTTTTCATCTGGTCCGTTATCGACGTATCCTGGTTTGTTTTCTTTACCAGCTGTAAGAATCGAAGTTAGGAATGCTGCACATACCATAAAGATAAGAATTGCTTTCATCTATAATATCCCCCAGTGCGTTTAATAGTTACTCTCATTATAAACTATTTTGTCAGTGAAACAAAGCGTATTTTAAATATCAATTAAACATTGTTTAAAATGGCTGTTTTCGGGTAATCTATTATTAATAACTGTTCTGATAGGAGACGACAATTATGGCTTTAAACTTTAGAATTTATGAAACAAAACATGATGCGGATTTATTTTTAGCAGATCAATTAAGAAAACAAATTTCATTAAATCCGGATTCTACATTAGTACTTGATTTAAACGATACATTAGATAACGCATATGATCATTTAATCGGTGAAGTAAATAACCATCCAGTCAATTTAGCAAACGTGAAATTATTACTTGCAAATGGTGATGGGGGTGCGAAATTTAACGCACTCGATATTCCAGAGCAACAAATTCGTAACGTAAAATCAGATGACGATTTAAATCGTTATCTCGACAAAAAAGAGAAAGTAAACGTTGCGGTATTAAATTTAGATCATGAATTTAAAGGATTTAAATCTGGTAGTAGCGACGACTTATTTAAAGCAAAAGAGTTATTTATATATGCGTCAGGTAGCGGTGCGAGTGAAACAGTTCGTAAACTATACGACGCAGATATGAGTAAAGATTCTCCGTTAAGTAAAGTAAAAAATCATCGTATGGTAACTGTTATTTTAGACGCTGAAGCGGCGAGTAAACTAGATAGAGACATTCGCGAATTTTACACGTACAAGTTTGCGTAGGAGAGATAATGATGGATAAAAAACGTAATGAAGAATACACTGACGAAAATACGATGACGTTTAATACAGAAGACGTAAAAGCACTCGGTGAAGAGATGGAAGCTATCTCCGAGGGCCAAACAGCGTCAATAGACCATACAAACCACGGTGCGGACTTAGAAGATAAAGACCTCGACAAAGACGAGAATAAAAAGTAATTATGAACTAAATAATTTTAAGTGAATCCTCCTGTAATTTCAGTTATACTAATGGTAAATACAAATTCAGGAGGATTTTTTTAATGTCTTACAGAATAGAACATGATACGTTTGGTGAAATTAAAGTTCCAGCAGATAAGTTTTGGGCAGCACAAACTGAGAGAAGTCGTCAAAACTTCCCAGTTGGTAAAGAAAAAATGCCGATTGAAGTGATTGTTGCTTTTGCACAACTTAAACGCGCGGCTGCAATTGTGAACTCTGAACTCGGTAAATTATCTGAAGAGAAAAAAGACGCAATTGTTTACGCGACAGACAAAATTATCGCTAGAGAACTAGACGAGCACTTCCCGTTAGTCGTATGGCAAACTGGAAGCGGTACGCAAAGTAACATGAACGTGAACGAAGTCGTTGCACACGTTGCGAACGATTATTTAAAAGAAAAGGGTAGTGACGAGGTTGTTCATCCTAACGATGACGTCAACAAATCACAAAGCTCAAACGATACGTTCCCAACAGCAATGTACGTTGCGTTAATGACTGAAACAGAAGTGACGTTACTTCCAGCACTTCAAAAGTTACGCGACACGTTTAAAGAAAAAGAAGAAAAGTTCCAAGATATTATTAAAATCGGTCGTACACACTTACAAGATGCAACACCACTTTCACTTGGTCAAGAAGTGAGTGGCTGGAGATATTCTTTAGATAAGTCATTAGAAATGATCAACGAATCTAAAAAACAACTCGCAAACTTAGCAATCGGTGGAACTGCTGTTGGTACAGGGTTAAACGCACACCCTGAGTTCGGTGATAGAGTTGCAAAACAAATCTCTGAGCAAACAGGATATGATTTTGTTTCATCTGACAACAAATTCCACGCGTTATCACAGTACGATGAAGTTGTATACTTCCACGGTGCTTTAAAAGCATTAGCCGGAGATGTATTAAAAATCGTTAACGATATCCGTTGGTTAGCATCTGGTCCACGTGCAGGTATCGGTGAAATTACGATTCCTGAAAACGAACCAGGATCATCAATCATGCCAGGTAAAGTAAACCCAACGCAAGCTGAGATGTTATCGATGGTTGCAGCACAAGTATTTGGTAACGACGCAGCAGTAGGATTTGGGGCGTCACAAGGTAACTTCGAATTAAACGTTTATAAACCATTAATTTTAATGAACACGTTACAATCTATTTACCTTCTTGGCGACGGTATGGATACGTTCAACAACAACTGTGCAGTTGGAATTGAACCGAACATGGAAGTAATCGATGAGTTATTAAATCGTTCACTCATGTTAGTCACAGCATTAAACCCACATATCGGTTATGAAAATGCAGCGACTATTGCGAAAAACGCACATAAAAAAGGTATTACATTAAAAGAATCAGCATTAGAAACTGGTCTAGTAACAGAAGAACAGTTCGACGAATGGATCCGTCCAGAAGACATGATTCATCCGAATGCATAATTGAAATAGAAAAGGTCAGTCTCATATGAGACTGACCATTTTTTATATTTCTACATTGATAATTTCTTCTGTAACGGGATGGCTAAACTGGACACGTGACGCGTAGAGTCGTAGTATATCGTTGTTAGTGCCACCGTATATTTTATCTCCAATAATCGGTGCGCCGAGATATGACAAGTGAACGCGAATTTGATGTGTACGTCCTGTTTCCAGTTGAACTGTCACTTTATTATCTTTGATTGAAATAACGTTTGTCACTGCATGTTTTCCACGTCGATTCACTTCTTGATGATTTCTACTTTTCGCTTGTTTGATTGGTAACTCTATTTTACCGATTTTTAATCTACCGATTGAAGAGACATATACTGTATATTCTCTTATAATTTCATGGTGTTCGATCATATAGTCTAACATCTTTTTAACGTAGCTATTTTTAGCGAGTATGAGAAGGCCTTTCGTGTCGTAGTCTAATCGGTGTACGGGCTCTAAGTATACAGATGAAATTGTATTCGCCGCGTCGTTCATTAACGTATTTGTTTCGTCGTCGTTCGGATGCGTCTTTTTATTGTGCGGTTTTAACACGACTGCTAAATAATCATCTTCGTACATGACATTTACTGTCTCGTTACTTTTTATATAATTACTATCTTGTGAAAAATCAGGAAGATGAACAACATCTCCCTGACTGACTAAATCTCTTAATTGTTTTTGTTCGCCGTTTATCGTAATTTCTTTACTCATTCTTAACCAGTGCATTTCTTTTTTAGGAATATGCATTGATTTTAAAATGTTTTCTAGCGATTCGTTTTGCTGTGTGACGGTAAAAATCATTGGTTTCTAACGCTTTTAATCCATTCTACGTAGTTGTCTGCCGATTGTGCGCCGCCTTCTGCACGCGTCACTTCTTTACCGTTTTTATAGTAGACGAGTGTTGGTGTTGCAGTAATCCCTGCAGTTTGCTGGTATTCTGGATATTCTAACACGTTAAGTTGAACGAGAGGGAAATCCTCTTTTTCTTTTGCACCGATTAATAGTGGTGTAGATTCGATACAATACTTACAAACTGGGCTCCAGTAATAGACGAATAATTCATCTTCAGAATCGATCTTTTCTTGTGTCACTTCAGGTGTTTCATTGAAATGATAGTTCTCATCGTCTAATCTGTCGATCGTTGGACCTTGAAGGTCTTTGACCTCTTTATCAGTATATGGATAATAGCCACTATCGCTGACTTTTTCAGGGTCGTTTTTGTCAGACTGTAATACTAAAAATACCGCAGCAAAAGCGATGATAACAACCGCGATAATACCGTAAAATAATTTATTGTTCATAGTTTTTCTCCTTTTTAAAAGTGAGTATTGATAAAATAATAATAATAAAGAACGCTGTAAGCGACATGAACGGAATTGTTATAAATCCGAGATAGTTTACGTATGTCACTGTACAAGAGTTATCACTACACGCATTCAACCCGTCTTGTATAGCCGGTAGTTTTTGAAGTGAATAGTGGTAAATGCCGATTAAAAAGCCGAATACACTCATCGATAATATATAAATGTTCGCTTTTATGTCGTTTTTAATTATTGCGATTAAAGATATAATAGTAAGTGGGTACATTAAAATTCGTTGATACCAGCATAGCTCACATGGTATGTAGTTTCTAATTTCACTGAAATATAAAGACCCGAGTGTCGCGATGAGTGACACTAAGAAAATGAGTTGCATTAAAAATTTCTTATTCAACCTATCACCTCAATGTGTTACGTACGTTAAGTTTTATTTTAACATAAAGAGAATTGTATAGAGTAAATAAAGTGTCTAATTTTTTACAAGGAGCATGCATGTGAAAAGTAAAATAGAATTACTACGAATGATTGCAGAGTATTTAAATCAAGAGACAAATCGAGACACGATGTTAAAAGAGGCGCTGAAGTTACTGATCGACAATAGCGAATTCAATACAGGATGGATCTTTTTCATTGATAATAATGGAGAACACGACCTCGCTGCGCATTATAATTTACCAGTTGGATTAAAGGAAAATGATTATGAGAAATTATTTAACGGTAAATGTTGGTGCGTCAATCAGTATAACCATGATAATTTAAAAAATGCGACGAATATAATCGCGTGTTCTAGACTAGAAAAATTGATGCGTGAAGATGCTTCTAAAAATGAAGGGATCACACATCACGCGACAGTACCGCTTATATCTAGTGGGGATTCGTTCGGTATATTAAACGTCGCTTCTAAATACGTTAAAGCATACGATAAAGACACGTTAGATTTACTAGAATCCGTTGCGTTTCAAATTGGTTCAACGTTAAAGCGAATTGAACTGACAAAGATTGAAAAAGAAAATGCACGTATTCAAGAACGTCAACGCCTCGCAAGAGATCTCCATGATTCGATTAGCCAGACGATTTTTTCGATTAACATTATGAGTAATGCGGGAGTTAGAATTGCAGAGTCAGAAGAGATGAAATCGACGCTACAAAAAATTGAGTCGACGTCTAAATATGCAATGAATGAAATGAAAGCTCTCATATGGCAGCTAAAACCAATAGGGTTAGAAAACGGGCTTGTCGATGCATTAAAAGAATATGCAGCACTCATTCATATTGAATTATCGATTGATATCGATG
>NZ_KV820861.1:7213-38587 GCF_001815515.1 Nosocomiicoccus sp. HMSC059G07 | reverse complement strand
CGACGTCTAAATATGCAATGAATGAAATGAAAGCATTAATTTGGCAGCTAAAACCAATTGGGTTAGAAAACGGGCTCGTCGACGCGTTAAAAGAATATGCAGCGCTCATTCATATTGAATTATCGATTGATATCGATGGATTTTATCAGTTGCCAGATAACAGTGAAATCGAAGTATTTCGTGTCATTCAAGAAGCGTTAAATAATACGAGCAAGCATTCGAATGTAAATAAGAGTGATGTAAAAATTATCGTTTCTGAAGGTGTGTTTTCTGTCGTTGTAAGAGATGAAGGTGACGGATTTGATATGAAAGAAGTTACGCGCCAACACGGTCTAAAAAATATGAAAGCACGTGTCGAACGACTCGGTGGGTTGTTTAGTGTTAAATCTAGTCTAGGGCATGGTACGACGATTCGCTTTACGATACCGATTGAATAGAGGGGATATAACTATGAATATTGTAATTACTGACGATCACGCAGTCGTGCGTGAAGGTATGAAGTTTTTACTTAGTACGACAGAAGATTTAAAAGTCGTTAAAGATGTCGATAGTGGTGCGAAGTTAATTCAGTTTTTAGAAGACAATCATAAAATGATAGATTTAGTATTACTCGATTTAGTCATGCCTGAAATGGACGGTATGGCAGTATTAGAAATCGTTAAGCGAGATTTTCCAAAATTAAAAGTCGTTATATTAACGAGCTACACGTCAGAAGAGTACGTACGTCCTGCATTAAATAAAAAAGCAGACGGCTATTTAATTAAAGAAATGGATGCGGATGATTTAATCGAATCATTAAGAAGAGTTGCAAATGGAGATCAGGTGATTCATCCTGATGTGGAGTTAATGTTATCTAAAGGGCAATTACCACATCAAAAAAATGTATTATCAACTAGAGAATTAGAAGTGTTAAAAGAGATGGTACTTGGTAAAAGTAATAAAGAAATCGCGGAGACGCTATTTGTAAGTGAAAAGACGGTCAAAACACATGTGAGTCATATTTTAAATAAACTCGAAGTGTCTGACCGTACACAAGCTGTCGTCTATGCGATTCGTCATCACATTATTAATTTATAACTGCAGGTTCTATATGAACGATTGTTTCAGTATCTCCGAATGCGTCGGACATAGCATGTTCGATGTGTTCGGTAATTTTATGTCCTTCTATCACGTTTAAATGTGGATTGACAGTGACTGTCACATCGATAAAATAAATAAATCCGTGAGAACGACCCTTAATATCTACAACGTCTATGACACCGTCGACATCTTCGATGAGTGTCTTCATTTGATTCAATATTTTGCTATTAAATCCGTCAGTTAATGTCGTTGCGGTTTCTTTAAAAATAATAATCGCAGTGTATATAATTAACGCTCCGATTAAAAAACTCGCAATTGTATCCAGTGTTTTAAAACCAAGTAATACTCCAATGATACCAATCGCAGCACCAAGAGATACCATGCCGTCTTGGAAGTTATCGATACTCGCAGCTTTTAACGCGACACTGTTGACTTTATTTGCAAGTTTATAGTTAATGACCGCGACGATAAACATTACAATCATTGAAAACAGAGATACATATAACGACGTCGTACTCGGTTCAGCGAAGTCATTATTAATAAATTTAATAACCGTTTGTATAATGACTTGTATACCGACCGCAAACATAATGAAACTTGCAATTAACGCTGCAATTAACTCTGCACGAAAGTGACCATACGTATGGTTATCGTCTCTTGGAATTAAAGCGATTGTTAAACCGATAAATAGCGCTGTCGATCCAATCACGTCAGTAAAGTTATTTAATCCGTCTGCGATTAACGCATCGGACTTATCGAAAAAACCAACGGTAATTTTAACGACTGTTAAAAAAATATATGTACAAATAGAAAGCACTGCACCGTGGCGTGCTTTTTTAATATTTTGTTTAATCGTTTGCATTTAAGCACCTCGAACAAAAATAATCTAGATATAAATTTTATCACTTTTTAATTGAGATTACATATGTATTATTTTACTTTTACGTCTAAAAAGGAATATAATAAAATAGCACGATAGGTATTAACAAACAGAAAACAAAATGGCATAATTATAAAATAAAAAGACGTATTAATTTGAAATTCATTAGAAAATTATATGAATAACATGCGTTTTAATTGCATTTACACTACATTATGTACTAAAATGTGTTTCTACGATGAAATTCATGTATATAGAATTCTCATCAAACGTTGACAGTATTATATTGTATGTCATTTTAAATATTATCCTACCAGTTTCATTCATCGTTGCGAAGATTTACTTTAAGATTTATAAATCGGTTTAAACTTTGTTCAACTAAAAGGTGCGACTGCTAAATGGGATGTTAATATCCTCGAGTCGAATGAGGAAAACACACGTTAACACATAGTTTAACGTATAAATGAAGGGAAGAATTTTAGTTATGGACAAAAAAGCCTTTACTAAGGTCATTCAGGAGAAGTTCAAAATAGTACGAACAGAAGCTGGCTATACTCAAGATTCAATGAGTCAAACAGTCGGTCTTTCTAAAAAGACACTCGTACAAATCGAAAAAGAAAGAATAGTTCCAAACTGGACAACATGTGTTTCAATTTGTGCATTATTCAGAGATAGCGACATTTTAACAAGTACTTTCGGTGGAGACCCACTAGAACTTGCTCAAGTATTATCTCGCGGTAATGCTCACTATCCACAATATAACAAAGAAATGTTATATTGGGAGAAATTAGAAGAAAAAGACGGATGGAGATTAGAGAAAAACAAAATGAACGATCTCTACCGCGTCGTAAATGCTGACAATCAGGCAGAACACGCGTCTTACCTAGAGCGTCAAGCAGTGACATTCTTCAAACAAAAAACTTCAGAATAATATGTCGAACACCTACACTTAGGTGTTCTTTTTTTAAGGAGGTATAAGAATGTCTGTGACGACGATTATAATAACGACAATTGTCGGTGCGTTAATCGGTGGAATAACGAACACGATAGCGATTAAAATGTTATTTCATCCGTATGAAGCAAAACATATATTTGGGAAACGCATCCCACTTACGCCTGGTGTTGTTCCGATGCGTAGAGATGAGGCATCTAAAAAGCTTGGAAATATAATTACAGGCTATTTATTAACACCGGAAGTTTTTGTAGAAAAACTACAAAGTAAAGAATCACAAAAGTTTATGGATTTATTCATCGATCGCCAAATTCAAACGATTGAAGAAGAAAACGTGTCAATCGGTGACGTGTTAAATAAAATATCTCCAAATTTAAAAGAGAAAATATTATCATTTTTATATCAAGAAATTGATTCGAAGATAAAAACGTCGAGTGACGAACTTATGAACAGGTCAATTGAATCGTTGATTCCGCATGACGCAAAAGAGACGATTGACAAAGAAGTCAATAATTTACATCTTGTGATTAACGAAAAAATCATTACTTATTTAACATCCGATAAAGGTTACGAAGATATATATACGATGATTGATGATTTTATCGAAAATAGAGGTAAACTCGAGCGTGCGTTAAAATATGTCGTACCGAAAGACTCCCTTGCAACTCGTGTACAAGGGGAGTTAGTGAAGCTATTAAGTCATGAAGACATGAAATCGATTGAACGAGAATTCATCGTAAGAGAGTATGATAAATTTATAAAAAAATCTCCGAGCGAATATATCTCTAAAATTGATCAAGAAAAAGCGACACATAGTGCAGCGGAAATTTTTAAACGCAAAATGAATTTAGAAGAATTACTCGATAGACCAATCGCTCAGTTAAATGAGACGATGTTTCAAACGTTTAAATCTTCAGGAAAACTACGTTTAAGAGACAACATCACGCATTATCTTGGAAAGTACATTCCAAGTATCGTAAAACATTTAAAATTAGCTGAAGTGATTAAACGTCAAATCGATAGTTTTGACATAAAAACACTCGAATTTTTAGTGTTTGAAGTTGCGAGAAAAGAACTCCAAATGATTATGTTACTCGGATATGTACTTGGAGGAATCGTTGGATTTTTACAAGGTATTCTCGTTCCGTTAATAGTGTAACCGTATCATTTTATTTTATATTAGACGTATGATATTATAATCAATATGAAATTTTAAATACAGAGGAGAATTCCATGGTAAATGTATATGATCAAGCAAATGCGCTTGAAAGTGCTTTGAGACAATCTGAAGAATTTAAAGCATTAGAATCTTTTTATAAAGCGGTAAATGAAAATGAAGATTCAAAAAAATTATTCGATGAATTTAGAGAAGTTCAAATGGAACTTCAATTAAAACAAATGCAAGGGGAAGAAATGTTAGATTCTGATATTGAGCGTGCACAGCAAACAGCACAATCAGTAGAAGAAGATGAAAACATTAAACAATTAATGGAAGCGGAGCAAAAATTAAGTATGTTAATCCAAGACTTAAACCGCGTCATTATGAAACCAATCGAAGAACTATACAAAGTGAATGAGTAAATTATAGTAGATTGTTTATAGGTTTTTAAACGAATATAATCTCTCAAGAGGCAAGGGTTAGACCCCATGCCTCTTTTGTCGTTTTTTGGTATAATGTATGAAAAGAAAGGTGAGGTGAACGATGGTTAAATTTATCCACGCCGCTGATTTACATCTCGATAGCCCGTTTAAGTCGAGAAGTGAATTGCCGCCACACATTGTTGATCGTTTAATGGAAAGTACATACAACGCAACGAAACGTATGATCGACTATGCAATTAAAGAGAAAGTCGATTTTATCATTATTGCTGGAGATGTATTTGACCAAAAAAACAGAACATTAAAATCAGAAATATTTTTAAAAGAACAATTTCAACGTTTAGAAGATAACGGAATCTTTACGTATATGATTCACGGTAACCATGACCCACTTGATCATAACGTTAAGACGAGTTGGCCAAGTACGGTTCATGTATTTAAAGAAAACATCGAAACATATCAATTGATGAGTAAAGATAACGAGAAAATCTTTTTACACGGATTTAGTTATTTACACGATGAAACATACGAAAATAAAATTGATCATTATCCAGTAAATAATCGAAACGACGGTATTCATATCGGTATATTACACGGAACGTATTCTAAGTCGAATACGAAGAGTAAACGATATACAGAATTTACTTTAGAAGACTTACGTTCGAAACTCTATCATTACTGGGCACTTGGGCATATACATCAGCGTCAAGAACTATCAGATATGCCGCTTATAAATTATGCAGGTAACATTCAAGGGCGTCATATGAATGAAACAGGAGAAAAAGGATTTTATATCGTATCCGGAGACCACGTTCATTTATATAGTACATTTGTCAGTGTTGAAGATATTCAGTTTGAACGCTATGATCTTGAAGTCAATAATATTTACCGTGATGAGTTATATCGTGCAGTCACGGAATATAAAAACAAACTCCGTAAAGAAGGTAGTCGTGTAATCGAATTGACGGTCTATTATGACGGAGAAGAAGACATTAGTGGTAACGACTATTACGAAATACTATCTCTATTACAAGAAGATGAACGAGATGTCGAAGACTTTGTGTGGATTGACCGACTATATATCGAACAAGAAAATGCCGATCAAAACGCACTACTCACGGATATAAAAAATTCATTTAAAGATGACGATGATCTATATAAAACAGCGTTAAACACGTTATATATGGACCCGAAAGTTAATAAATTTTTACCACCAATGGAAGATATCGACAAAGAAAAGCTACTAGAACTTGGTGAAGCACGTTTAAAACTACTCATGAGGAAGTAACAATATGAAAATTAAAGGATTAGATATATACGGTTACGGTAAAATCATCGATAAAAGTTTTAAAATTGAACATGATTTCGTCCAAGTGTTTGGGGAAAACGAAGCGGGTAAATCGACGATGATGTCGTTTATTCACTCGATTTTATTTGGGTTCCCGCGCCGAAACGAAGGCGAACCAAGACGTGAACCGAGACTTGGTAACGCCTATGGTGGGCGACTAATCGTTCAGTTTGTCGATGAAGTTGGACCGGTAACTATTGAACGTATTAAAGGTAATAAGTCAGCTGGAGACGTACGTATTACGATGGCTGACGGTACAGAACGAAGCGAAGATTGGCTAAAGAGAAAATTAAATTATATCGATAAAGAAATGTATCGTTCGATATTCTCGTTTGATGTTCTCGGTCTACAAGATATTAACAAAAACTTAACCGAAAAAGACCTTCAAGATTATTTACTGCGTGCAGGTGCACTCGGTTCTAATAAATATGAAGACATGCTTAACGCAATTAACACTAAGCTTGACGAGCTATATAAACGTAACGGTACAAAACCAGATATTAACGTAAAAATTGATTCGATAAGCAATATGACTGAAAAAATCGCAGAGCTTGAGTCGTATGAAGAGACATATGAATCACTCGTGAGTGAAAAGCATAAAATTATCGAAAGTATCGAACGTAAAAGACACTCGGTAAATAGTACTAAACAGCAACTCAAAAATAAGATGAAAGAAATTATGTATCATCCTGAAATTAAAGAGTGGCAAAGTTTAGCAAATAAAATCGATGTCGAACCAGTCTTATTCCCAGAAAAAGGGATTGAGCGTTATGAAGCGCTTAAAAACCATTTAACGACGGGTCAAAAAGATAAATTACTCCGTCAAGAAAAGCTCGAAGCACTCATCCGAGAAGAGAATAGAGTCGTGTTACCAGAAGAAGACACACTTAATTATTTAGAAAGACTGAGTAAAGAAGAGCCAAATATTAAACATGAACTGCTTGAACTCGAACGTTTACAAAGTGAAGTCGCAACGATCGAAGAAAAAATTCACCGCTCGATGAACGATATCGGTTGGCAAGAAGAGCATTTAGATGTAGATGATTCAAACATCGTGAGAGAAAATGTTCAAAGTTTACTCTCCCGTCACGATGAAATCGAAATGGAAAGCGAATTTTATAATAATTCAATCGCCCAGTTAAAAGATGAAATTAAAGAGACGGATAAAAAACTAGAAAGTTTCTCTGACACTCAAATTTCAAATCAAAGAATACGTGCAAAACTTGAAGTTCAAGACTTAGAACATGAGCTTAAAGAAAAAGAACGCGTCTATCATTTAATTGAAGATAAGTACTTTGAAGAAGAGAAAAAGCGAGAAGCACGTAATAAAACTCAAGGCACAGTTATTATCTCGATGAGTGTCATACTCATGCTAATTGGTCTGTCGTTTATCTTTATAAGTAACCAAAATATATACGGTATTATATTTATCGTCGTTGGGTTATTATCATTACTCTTATTAAAACTCAATAAAACTGAAGAAGAAGACGATCATTTAAAAGATGAATACGAACAAGACCTTGAAAAGCTTAAACAACAAATTAAAGAGAAAAAAGAAGCGCACGATTTAAACTTCGATTATTATGATGCACGTGAGATGATGAACGAAGTCGATCGTCATATGAATAAAAAGTTATCAGATGAAATTAAACTAGAAAGTTTAGAAGAAAAACGTTCGATTTTAGATAGTACAAATGATCAGTTAAAGCGAGATCTTGCTCGTGTTAAAGAGAAATTATACGTTAGCGATGAATTAGAAAATGCTCAAATCGTCGATACGATATATACGATTCGTAATATCAAACAAATGAGACGTAACATCGATGAGCTGAATACACGCATCGAAGCAATTGATAGTAATATTACGCAATTTAGTAATTCAGTTAGAGAAGAAGTTTCAAAATACGGTATCGATTTCCACATTAATTCAATTTTCTTTGAAACGAATAAGCTGCTCGAAAAGCTATTAAAAGATAAATCGACATATCATAACTTAAGAGAGCAAATTAACTTATTTGAAAACGAAATCGACGTCATTGATAATCGTAATTACGTTGCAGAAAAAGAAATGAAGGAACTCTTTAATTATGTCGGAGCAGATGATGAGGACGAATATTATTACTACGGCCGAATGTTTACAGAATTTAAAGAGAATGAAGCACGATTCAAAGAGCTCAATAACAAGTTAACAGAAGAAAACTTCGATTTAGAAAGAAGACAGCAATTATCTGAATTCAACACAGCTGATTTAAGAGACGAAGAAACAGCGCTTAATACGATGATCGAAAACTATGAAAATGACATCGACGAAGAGACAACTATGCTTGCAAAAATCGAACAAGACATTAAACATCTTGAAAAAAACGGACAACTTTCAGTACTCCGTCATCAATACGAACTTGAAAAGAATAGTATAGAAACGAGCGCTGTCGATTATATGTCACTGATGTATATTAAGACGTTAATCGAAGCACACATTAAAGCGATCAAAGACAAGCGTCTTCCAATCGTCGTTGAAGAAGCGAGAAAAATCTTTGAATATATTACAAAAGAACGCTATATCGATGTGATGTATGAAGACAACATCATTAAAGTGAAGCATAGTAACGGTCAAATTTTTGATCCTTCTGAAATCTCACAGTCGACAAAAGAACTATTATATATCGCGTTACGCATTAGCTTAATAAAAGCACTTAAAAACTATTATAATTTACCGATTATTATCGATGATGCATTTGTACACTTTGACCAGACACGTACAAGAACAATTTTAGATTACTTTAAAAAGCAATCAGAAGAACATCAAGTGTTATTCTTTACATGTAATTTAGAAAAGAGCATTCCATCGACAAATACAATCGTTTTACAAGATAGTAAAAATAGGAGGTAACAACCGATGAGTAAAATTTCTGCTTTACAACCTGGAGATAGTGTTGAATCGTTTTACTTAGTAAAACGCGCACAAGATGGTGTCACGCAACAGGGTAAGCCATATATGACACTGATTCTAGCTGACAAAACAGGTGAGCTCGATTCAAAATTATGGACTGTTACACCTGAACAAATTAAAGAGTTAAAAGAAGCAGATATGGTAAAAGTTAGAGGAGAAGTTATTAACTACCGTGGGAATAATCAAATGAAAATTTTAGAAATTCGTACGGCAAACGAAAACGATAACGTTTCAATCCATAACTTTTTAAAAGAAGCACCGATCGACGGTGATGATCTGTTCGACAAAATTATGGATTACGCATTAAAAATTACGAGCGCGAATCTTCAGCGCATTACACGTGGATTACTCACGAAATATCGTAAAGAATTCTCAACGTTTCCAGCAGCGATGACAAACCATCACGACTTCGTATCTGGCTTAGCATATCACGTTTATACGATGTTAAGAGTCGGGGAGTCGTTATGTGACATCTACGAAACGCTCGATAGAAATCTGTTATATGCTGGAATCATTTTACATGATATCGGTAAAGTCAAAGAATTATCTGGTGCGGTAAATACGACATATACAGTTGAAGGAAATTTAATTGGACATATCGTTATCGCAACAGAAGAGATTACAAAAATGGCAGATGAACTGAACATTGAAGGCGAGGATATTTTATTACTAAAACATTTAATACTCGCACATCACGGTAAATTAGAGTACGGATCTCCAAAAACACCGATGATTAAAGAAGCAGAAATTCTGCATATGATTGACAATATCGATGCGAGAATTTTAATGATGGACAAGCACATTCAATCTGTAGAACCGGGCACATTTACACAGCGCGTTTTCCCGTTAGAAGGTAGAATGCTATACCGAAGTGTTGATGAGTAAAAAATTGTATTCAAAAAACAGGCTCTATTTTTAAAAATAGAGCCTGTTTTTGTTATTTTTCTTGAATGTCAATCGGTGACATCATTTTATCAACTTGTTCTTTAATATCTTTGTTTTCAAATTTTACGTTGTACTCATCGAGTAATTCTTTGTAGAAGTCCATAATTTTGTTTGGATTTTCTTGGATTTTTTCGTTAATCAATTTAGATTTTGCATCTGCAATTTCAGATTCTGACATATCTTCTGCTTTTTTGTCGAGACGCTTAATGATATGGTAACCGTACTGTGTTTTTACAACGTCAGATACTTCGCCTGGTTTTAATTTGAATAGTGCTTCCTCAAACTCAGGAACCATTTGACCTTTTGTAACGATACCTAAATTACCGTCGTTCTTCGCACTACCAGTGTCGTCAGAATGTTCTTTCGCAAGCTTACTGAAGTCTTCACCATCGTTAACTTTTTTAAGAAGGTCTTCTGCTTCTTTTTTAGCTTCTTCGTCCGTTTTACCGTCTTCAGCTTCTTCATCGACTTTAATTAAAATATGTTGAGCGTCATATGCACCGTTAATCGCATCTTCATCAGAAATTTCTAGCTTTTCACTAAAGAATTTGTTGTGTAATATATTTGCGATTTTATTTTGCTTATAACCTTCGACAGTTAATCCTGGTTGGCTTTGAGCGAGTAGTTGAGCGAACTGATCTTCGCCACCATAACCTTCAATTTCTTTGTCGACATCTGCTTTAATTTTATCGATATCGACTTCATCTTTATATTTATCTTCGATTATTTTGTTTAATGCGAGTTCAAACGTTTGTGATGCGACTTCTTCCATACCAAATGAATTTAGAACATCGTCCACTGTCACGTTTCCGGCATCACTCTTTACGAGTGTTTCACCAAATTTTGTTTCTTTGTTATCGCTTTTTGATGCGTTATTGTCATCATTTGCACATGCAGATAAAATGAGTGCTGCAGATAACGTTGTTGTTGTGAGTAGTTTTTTCATCTTTTAAAACTCCTTTAAATTTTAGCTTTCACTAATATAACATAACATAAGCGGTGATGCATTTAATACATCACCGCCCATATTATTTGTTATTTGGTTTATCGAATGCGTGCTGAAGGTCTTCCGCTGTGTTTTGAAGTGTTGCGACGTCGTCTTTTAAATGATCGATATTTGGTTCAATATCAGATTTAAAGTTATCGACTAAGTCTTTCACTTCGTCAGTTAGTTCTTTAATGTTAGACGCTTCATGCTTTGCACGAAGTACAGATTGTTTAATGTTATTAATTTCTTCTTTAACTTGGTTTGCTGACGCACTCACTGTTCCAGAATTAGATTTTAAAGAGGCTGTGAGTTCACGTCCAGATTGCGGTGCATTTAGTACTGATAAAGAAATGCCACCTACAACACCAACGACAAAACCAACTGCAAAATTTCTAATACCCATTTATGTCACTTCCTTACGTATCATACATATTTCTTACCCGAAACGAATGCTTATTATGCATCGAGTTTAGATTTAATTGCTTCAGCGAACTGTTCACGTTCTTCTTTTGTAAACTCAATGTCTTCCCATTTGTAACCAAAACCGTCATGTTCGTCTTTATATCTCGGTAAAATGTGGAAGTGAATGTGGAATACAGATTGTCCAGCAAATTCACCGTTGTTTTGTACGACGTTTAAGCCTTCAGGGTTAAACGTATCACGTACTGCTTTTGATACGTTACGAATGACTTTCATATAATCGTTTGCTGTTTCATCGTCTAAATCAAAAATATTTTCGATACGCTTTTTAGGTACGACGAGCGTATGACCTTTCACGACGGGAAACGCATCTAAAAATGCGATGAATTTATCATCTTCATAAATAATGTTTGCATCGATATCTCGGTCGATAATCATTTCAAATACTGTTTTGTTCTCACTCATTAGTGTTCCCTCCATAATAAGATATGATATAGTTTACTTAAGATTATTATATACTTATATACACGAATAACAAATTGAAAGAGAGTTTCAATATGAACATTTTAGAGTTACAAAACGTTACTGGTGGTTATGGTAAAACACCAATTATTCACGATATTTCTTTTTCTTTAAAAGAAGGGGAGATCGTCGGTTTAATCGGTTTAAATGGTGCCGGTAAAAGTACGACAATTAAACATATATTAGGACTTTTATCCCCACATAGTGGAGAGATAAAAGTATTAGATAAAAATATCCGAGACGAAAATATGCGTAAACATTTAACGTATATCCCTGAGACACCAATTTTATACGAAGAATTGACGCTAAGAGAGCACATTCATATGACAGCAATGGCATACGGTTTAACTGAAGACATGGCGATGACAAGAGCAGAGCCACTACTCAAACTGTTTCGTTTAGAAAATGAACTCGATAAGTTTCCAGCACATTTCTCTAAAGGGATGAAACAAAAGGTCATGCTAATTTGTGCGTTTGTCGTTGAACCTGAGTTATTTATAATAGATGAACCGTTTCTAGGACTCGACCCGTTAGGTATCGAAGGTTTAATTGAGTTGATGATATCTATGCGAAATAAAGGTAAATCTATTTTAATGAGTACGCACATTTTAGCAACAGCTGAAAGATATTGTGACAGATATATTATTATTCATCACGGTAAAAAAATCGCAGACGGTACGATCGATTCTCTAAGAGAAGAGACAGGCATTAATGGTACGTTAGATGATATTTATTTACATTTAACAGGTGACAGCAATGTGGACTGATTTATTTAAAACACGGATGGATAAAGACATATCTAAACGTATGTATTATATGAAGTTTATTTTTAACAGTCACTTTTTAATCTTTTTAACGATCGCGCTCGGTGCGTTTTTCTATTCGTTATTTGAGTTACGTGACGTGCTACATAACAATATATACGTCGATATGTTAGTCGCTGTACTCGTAGCGTTATCGATTACACCGACGTATCGCAGTTTGTTAAAAGAAGCGGACCTTATCTTTTTAGTACCTGTAGAAGATGAATTAAATGGATATTTTAAAGAAGCAGAGCGATACTCGTTAGCGCTCAGTTATATATTCCCAGTCGTTATGGTGATATTAACGTTTATGCTCGTTTTAATTAACCATACGCTAATTGAATTTGCGATATTTTCAGTCGCAGTAATCGTGACAGTATATTTAACGTTTAAAATAAAAGTTGAAACGATTCACACGTTACTGAACACTCAACTTGTTATGTATGTTTTAATCGTTTTTAACGCGATATTATTATATTTAACGTTAGTTAACATATACTTTGTCGCACTAATCCCGCTCGTATTAAGTATCGTTTTACTTATTACTCGAAAAAAACGAATCTTAAAAGTGAATTGGACGAGATTAGTAGATTACGAAACACATGAAATTAACCGTTTTAATACGATTATTTCGATGTTTGCGAACGTAAAAAATGCAGATAAAAAATTCAAGCGTCGCAAATATTTAGACGTATTCATGAGAAAACAAAACGTAAAGCATTTCGATCAAAATCATATGTATGATTATATGTTTCATCGTAGCTTTTTAAGAGACTTTGATTTGCCGATGATTATTTTAAGGTTAATGCTTTTATTTACAATTTTCATCGTCTGGATGTCAAACATATATGTGACTGTTATATTTTCATTGTTTGTACTATACATTATCATTTTACAGCTCACACAAATTTACCAGTCACAAGCGTATTTACTATGGCCGAAAATATGGCCAGTACGACGTAGTAATATCCAAAAATCTTATATACGCTACTCACATAAAGTAATATTCGTCATATCGATTATATTTGTAATCATCTTTGTCATTATGCACAATAAAGAGTTTTATATCGGTCTAATCTTCCCAATCTTTGGTTACGTATTAAATCAACTATTATCTAAAAACGTATATAAAAAAGAACGCGCACTGAGTGATTAACCCATTAAAAATTAAAATTTGGTTATATATCCATCATTCAATCGTGCTTTCTAATTGAAATCGAGGTATTTAATGAAAATATTTATCGTAGAAGATGATGTGACAATTAGAGAAAGTTTTAAAATTGAATTAGAAAAATGGGATTATACAGTGACGACAGCTGAAGAATTCAATACGATTGATCAACAAGTAAAAGATGAAGAGCCTCATATTATACTTCTTGACATCAATTTACCATCATATAATGGTTATTATTGGTGTCAAGAAATACGTAAATTTTCAACGGTTCCTATTGTATTTATTAGCTCAAGACAAGAAAGTATGGATCAGATTATGGCGATGCAAATGGGTGGAGATGATTTTATAGAAAAGCCATTTAATATGAATGTTGCCATAAGTAAAATTCAAGCGCTACTCAGACGAACATATGAATTCAAAAAGGATTTAAATGTACTAAATAAGGGTGAGTATAGTCTTTCGCTCGATACGATGACGTTTACATATCGAGATCAATCGATAGAATGTACACATACTGAATATTTAATTATACAGTTATTACTTCAAAACTTTACTCATTTTGTGAGTCGAAATACTCTCATAGAAAGATGCTGGGAATCTTCACATTTTATAGATGATAATACCCTTGCAGTTAACATAGCTCGGCTTAGAAAGAAACTGAAAAAAATTGGACTAGACGGTTCGATTGAAACTAAAAAGAATTATGGCTATCGATTAAAGGATGTATAAATGAAGCGATATCTATCAAGTAAGAAAAACGAAGTAATTATCATTGCTTTTATATCACTATTATTTTTAATTGTATTCTATCTGTTTGATCTTACATTTCGAGCATATGTACTAAGCATTGCGATTATATTTACAGTATATGTGATTTACTTTATCACTCAATTTTTCACTTTTATAGATGAAGAAAATAAATCTGAACAGATAGAGAGACTAAAAACCCAAATTCAGCAACAAAAAAATAAAGAATATAATTACCGAGAAGAACTCGAATCCTATTTTCTGTTATGGGTTCACCAAATCAAAATACCAATTACTGCTTCAAAGCTTTTGCTTGAACGAAAAGATGATAATCAAAATGATCGACTGAAACAAGAAATCTTTCAAATTGATAACTATACGAATCTAGCATTAAATTATTTAAAAATCATGAATGATTCAACAGACATGTCATTTAAAGAAACAGATTTAGATTCAATTATTCAGCAAGTGATTAAAAGGTACGCCATTATTTTTATACATAATGGTACGAAATTACATTATGATAAAATTGAAGCAGTTGTTCTGACAGATCCCAAGTGGACGGCAATTATGATAGAACAAATTCTAAATAATGCACTAAAATATGCAAAGGGTAAAGATATATATATTTATTTTGATGATCGAACAGAAGAACTCGTAATTAGAGATACAGGTATTGGAATTTCAGAGTCGGATCTACCTAAAATATTTGATAAAGGATATTCAGGATTCAATGGTATGTTCGATGAAAAATCTAGTGGTGTTGGCCTATACATTGTTCAGAGTATAGCACATCGTTTGAATCAAAATGTTTCCGTTGACTCTAAGATAAATGAGTTTACGACTTTTAAAATTAAATTTAAGAAATCAATAACCTTACAATAATGTAAGATTACCAAGTATGTTTGTAAGAATATATAAATGTACTTGGTTTTTTTGTGTTTTATACTTGATTTAAATCAATAAGAGGTGAAGATATGTTACTTGAAGTTAAAAATTTATCAAAAGAATTTGGTCGTGGAAATAATAAGGTGACGGCATTAAAGCAAATGAACTTTTCTATACAAGAAGGTGAGTTTGTTGCAATAATGGGAGAGTCTGGTTCTGGAAAATCTACTTTATTAAATATAATTGCAACATTCGACACACCGACAGATGGAACAGTTTTAATTGATGGTCAAGACTTATCATTATTAAAAAATAAAGATGTTGCTCAGTTCCGTCGTGATCAGCTTGGGTTTGTATTCCAAGATTTTAATGTCCTTCATACAATGACTAATAAAGATAATATTTTAATGCCACTCGTATTGTCTGATGTGAAACCGAGTGCTATGAAAGAAAAATTAATGCCACTCGTGAAATCACTAAACATTGAGTCTCATATCGATAAATTTCCATATGAGATTTCTGGGGGACAACAACAAAGAGTCGCAATCGCACGTGCACTGATCACTGATCCAAAAATATTACTCGCTGATGAGCCTACAGGTGCATTAGACTCGAAGACATCAAAAGAAATAATGGAATTATTTCAAAAAGTTAATGAAGATCAACATACTATTTTACTTGTCACACATTCAGTAACTGATGCTGCCTATGCAAAACGCGTATTATTCATAAAAGATGGTAAAGTCTATCATGAAATTTATAAAGGTGACAATTCAAACCAAGAGTTTCAAAAGAGAATATCAGAAAGCCTTACAATGCTAAGCGAAAGTGGTGAGTAAGATGACATTTAAACTCATTAGTAAACTCGTTGTTAGAAATTTTAAAGCATTAAGAGAAATTATTATACCGTTTGTCATTGCAGTATCTGTAATGTTTGGACTGGAGTATATATTTTTATCTTTAATTTTTAATGATTACTTAAACGAACGCAGTAGCGATCTTATTGAAATAATGATTTATGCCAATGTTCTTGTCGGTATGCTCGTTTTAATATTCGTGATTTACGCTTATAATTTTGTGATTAAACGTCGGAAAAAAGAATTTGCAATTAATATGGTACTCGGTATGGAAAAGAAACATATCCGATTAATCATTTTCTATGAATTAGTTGTAGAATTTATTATAGTGTCATTTTTAAGTATTGTTTTAGGTTATCTATTTGGAAATTTAATATTTTTAACTTTAAATAAACTTGTTCAAAATACAGGCGTATCTATTATGGATTATCCTTTTAGTATTGAAGTGAGTATTATTTTAACTGTATTTATTTTCTTTATCTTCGTAATGTTATTTATTATTAGTAACATTCATATTACTAGACAAAGTCCTATTCAGTTGATGAAGACAGATAAAGCAGGAGAAAAGAAAACTTCAAAATTAGTGATCACAATCCTATCTATACTTGGAACATCATCACTTGCATATGGATATTACTTAGCATTAACAACAACCGGTGTCATAGAGTCGATATTTATCATTCTAATCGCCGCAGTATTTGTCCTAATTGGTACGTATTTTATATTCATGTCCGTGACGTTTATCGCTTTAAACATATTAAAGAGCAGTGAAATGTATTATAAAAAGAAACATTTCTTTACAATATCAGGACTTAATTCACGTTTAAAATCACATGTTGTTGGATTAGCAAGTATTACAATGATCTTAACATTATTAATCGTTACCCTCGGACTAAGTTTGACGACTTACCGTGGAATTCAAACACAAATTGAACATATTCAAAAATACGATTATGAAATAAGTCTTTCTGTAAACGATGAAAACGAGTTTCCTGAAATGCAAGAGTTATACGATAATTTGAAACTGAATGACGATGTAGAGTCTTTAAAAATGAGAAAGTTTATAGAGTTACCAGTTATAGATCGTGATGGTGTTATTGAAAACTTTAAACATTTAAAAAATCCAACTAAAACAACTATGATGTATATGTTTCTACAAACAGTCGACAGTCATAATGAATATCATGATACAAATTTAACTTTAGATGACAATGAAATTTTAGTCAGTAGTAATATGAAACGTTATAATGAGGATTCTAAACTTAACTTTTTAAATAATAATGCGTTAAATGTTAGGTTTGTGGATGATAATTTAATTCAGTCACGAATTGGAATTGATGCATTATATGTGGTCGTACCGAATGAGGAATTATATAAAGAGTTTCAGGCATTCTATAATGAAGAAAATGGTGAAATGGCAGAAGTAAAAGCGATTGTATTTAATGCAAAAAATCATGAAGCAAAAGATAGACTAGATGAAACTGTTCAATCGTATAAAGAGACTACTGGTCTGCCGATTGATAGTAAAGAAGAAATTAAAAAAATGATATACTATTTAAACGGTGGTCTCGTTTTTATCGGAGTAGTTGTATCAATTACATTACTTGCAGGTCTGTTTTTAATTATGTATTACAAACAAATTTCTGAAGGTTATGCGGATAAAGATAACTATCAAATTATGCAAAAACTTGGGTTATCATTTTCACTCATTAAATTGACAATTCGTAGACAAATACTTGTAATTTTTGGGCTACCTATTATAACCGCAGTGATTCATACATTGTTTGCGTCGAAAATAGTGTATAAAGTCCTCGGGTTACTTGGAATTAACGATATATCATTATTTGTTACGAGCTATGCTAGTGTAATTGTTGCTATGATGGTTGTATATATCGTTATGTATATGATTACATCACGAACATATATTAAAATAGTTGGTGAAAAATAAAAGAACGCGCACTGAGTGATTAATCTCAGGCGCGTTTTTATGTTTAAAATTCGTCTTCTTCTACTTCTTTAACAGTAAAGTAAAGTTGTGACGTTGCGAAGTCTTGGAACATACTTTCTTCGTTTTGGAATTTTTTAAGCACATCTTGAGTTAAGTAATTTTTAAATGTGTCTGTCTGTTTAAAGTCATGGTATGCATCGATGCTCGTAAATGTGACAAAGACTAAATAGCTATCTTGATCGAGCTTACGTGTGATGCGGTATGATTTAACACCTTTTACGTTGTCTAACTCAGATTTAAAATCACTTAAGTGTGAAATGATCGTCGATTTTCCAATACCATATGCAGGGATATGAACTGCGTATGTTGGATGATCTTCGCTTAAATCACCTTTAGAGTCTACAATTTCGTATGATTGTTCTGTTTCAAATGCAGATTTTTCTTCGTTATCTTCATAATATAATACTGCAGTGTTCGGGTTTGCTTGTAAGTGAGTGTTCGGATATTTTTCTTTTAAACTTTCTAAGTAGCTTACTGTTCCGTTTGTTTTGTGAAAATACATAATGATTACCTCTCATTCTTTCTAAGTTGTTATTCATCTTACATTATATATAGCCATAATCGAAAACTTGTTAAACATTTAGGAAATTTTTAAATATGACAATTCATTCACATTTCACGAAAACTTCATATATCATGTTACAATATTGTCGATACAAAAGTAATTAGGGGGAAAATCATTGTTTAATGATACGATTTTAAGAGCAGCTCGAGGAGAGAAAACAGATTACACACCTGTTTGGTTTATGCGTCAAGTTGGACGTTCACAACCAGAGTACAATAAGATCAAAGAACAATATGGTGGGTTAATCGAAATTACGAAGAATCCAGAGATTACAGCTTATTTAACAGCAACACCTGTTGAAAACTACAATGTAGATGCTGCGATTCTTTACAAAGATATTATTACACCACTTGCACCGATTGGTATCGATGTTGATATCGTAAAAGGTGTAGGGCCTGTCATCGATAACCCGATTCGACGCATTGAAGACGTCGAAGCACTTGGTGAACTCGATCCAACAAAAGATTTAGATTACACAGTAAAAGCAATCGACATTTTAGTCAATGAAAAATTAAACGTTCCGTTAATTGGATTCTGTGGAGCGCCGTTCACTGTCGCAAGCTACATGATCGAAGGGGGCCCGACAAGAAGATACCACAAGACAAAATCGTTAATGTATAACGATGAAAAAACATGGTTTGCATTAATGGAAAAATTAACAGACATGAGTATCATTTACTTAAAAGCACAAGTGGATGCGGGTGCTAAAATGATTCAAATCTTTGACTCATGGGCAGGTGCATTAAACAAAGAAGATTATGAGTACTATTTAGGTAACTCTATGCGTCGTTTAATTAGTGAAACGAAAAAATTAGGTGTACCAGTCACAATTTTTGGTATTGGTGCGAGCCACTTATTAAAAGAGTGGGACACGTTAGGTAGTGACGTAATTGGTCTTGACTGGAGAACATCGATTAAAGAAGCAAGAGAAATGGGTATTAATAAGTCATTACAAGGAAACTTAGACCCAGCAATTCTACTTGCAGAATGGGACGTTATTGAAAAGTATGCATCTCAAATTTTAGATCAAGGTCAAAACAAAGGTCATATTTTCAACTTAGGGCACGGGGTATTCCCTGAGGTAAATCCAGATACGTTAAAACGATTAACAGAATTCGTTCACAATTATTCGAAAGGATTGTAATTTAACATGGCAAAAAAAGCATTACTCGTAATGGCGTACGGAACGCCGTATCAAGAATCAGATATCGAACCGTATTACACACATATACGTCACGGACGTCCACCTTCGGAAGAAGCATTAGAAGATTTAAAAATGCGTTATAAAGCAATCGGTGGTGTATCTCCATTAAAAGATACAACAAAACGTCAAGCGCTCGCATTAGTTGAAGAAATGAATAAGCGTAGTGACGATGAGTATGAGTTATTTATCGGATTAAAACACATCACACCGTTTATCGAAGAAGCGGTTGAAGACATTAATAAAGCGGGCATTAAAGAAATTGAAACTGTCGTACTTGCACCGCATTATTCAGCGTTTTCTGTAGAAACTTATAACAAACGTGCAAAAGAAGAAGCAGAAAAGTACGGTATTTCAGTAAAATCAGTCGATGATTTTTATCGTCAAGAGCCGTTCATTGATTACTGGGTAGAACAAGTCGAAGAAACGATGAAAACTATTCCAGAAGATGAGCACGATAAAACAGCAATTATTGTAAGTGCACATAGCTTACCGGAAAAAATGATCGTCGAAAATAACGATCCATATCCAAAACAATTAGAAGAGACGATGGAACTCATTCGTGAGCGTGCGAATTACGGTCATTATTTCACAGGATGGCAGTCTGAAGGAAACACACCAGATCCTTGGTTAGGTCCTGACGTTCAAGATTTAACGCAAGACTTATACGATGAACATCAATTTAAACACTTTGTTTACTTACCATTAGGTTTTGTATGTGAACATTTAGAAGTGTTATACGATAACGACTACGAATGTAAAGTAGTGACGGACCGTAACAACGCAGTGTACCACCGTCCACCAATGCCGAACACGGACCAAAGATTCATCGACGCAATGGCAAACGAAATCGAAAAGCTATAAAGAGGTGAGTCACGTGAAAAAAGTATGTATTGTCGGAGGCGGGGTTACAGGATTATCTACAGCATATTATTTATCTAAAAGAGGGATTGCTGTCGATTTATACGAAGCGAGTGAGAGACTCGGCGGTAAAATTAAAACATACCGTAAAAATGGTTTTGTCATCGAGCAAGGTGCAGAATCTTACATTAGTCGTAAACCTGAACTGACAGATCTCGCAGTAGAAATCGGTATGAAAGATGACCTCGTTCGAAATTTAACGGGTCAATCATTCATTTATGCGAACGGTTCACTCAGTCCTGTCCCACAAAACACGATATTAGGTGTGCCGACGACTAAAGAAGCAATTCAAGATACAGAACTCTTATCTGTAAGAGGAAAAGCACGTGCGTTACTCGATTATCAAATTCCAGTCGTTGAAATGCATGGGGATATATCCGCTGGAGAATTCTTTAAGAAGCGTCTCGGTGAAGAAGTCGCGACAAATATGATCGAGCCACTTCTCGGCGGAGTTTATAGTACAGCTTTAGACGAGATGAGTTTAATGGCGACGTATCCATTCTTTAAAGAAGAAGAAGAACGTTACGGTAGCCTTATCAAAGGAATGTACGAACGCAAAAAGCGCAGTCAAAATACTGGAGTTAAAACACCAGTGGATAAAAAACAAGGGATGTTTTATCAATTTAAAAATGGACTAGAGTCTTTTATAGACCGTTTAAAAGAAGTTATCGAATCTCAAGGTGGTCACATTTATTTAAATACACCAGTTGAAAAAATTGAAAAACACGATGATCACTATGAAGTTACTGTTAGTAATAGTAAAAAAGAATATAGTGATGTCGTCGTTGCGACGATGCATTTTGCATATAAAGATTTAATTGACGATCCGATGTTAGAGTACTTTAACCATATGAAGGCGACGACAGTGGCCAATATCGTATTATGCTTTGACGAATCACAAGTCGATAACGCACTCGACGGTACTGGATTTGTAATTAATCGTCAAGAAGATGACATGGCGATGACTGCATGTACGTGGACAAACAAAAAGTGGGCACATTCCGCACCAGAGGGTAAAGCGTTACTTCGTGCTTATATTGGAAAGCCGAACAATGAAAAACTAAGTGGTCTCATTAAAAACGGTAAGGACGAAGAAATTTTAGAAGCTGTTAGACGTGACTTAGATAAGATGATGAACATTAAGGGAGAGCCCGAGTTCCATATTATTACACGTATGCCTGACGCTGCACCGAACTACTTAGTCGGTCATAAAGAAATGATCGATAAAATTCACGCGTACTTAAAGGAAAATTATAAAGGCCTTTATTTAATCGGCGCACCGCATTATGCAGTTGGATTACCGGACTGTGTAAAAACAGCAAAAGAAACTGCAAATGAGATTATCAATTAAATGTATCAATTAGACTTACTTGCTATAATGGCAGTAAGTCTTTTTTAATGGAGGAAAACAATGAAATTTATATCAAATAAAAATATAGATGACCCAATGATTAACTTAGCGATGGAGGAATACGTCTTAAGAGAGATTCCAACAGATGATTCGTATTTTTTATTTTATGTAAACGGACCATCGATCATCATCGGAAAAAACCAAAATACTGTTGAAGAAATTAATGAAAAATATACACGTGAAAATGGCATTAAAGTCGTACGTAGAGTGAGTGGCGGTGGTGCTGTGTATCACGATAAAAACAACTTAAACTTTAGTTTTGTAACTGAAGATGATGGAAATAGTTTCCACAACTTTAAAAAGTTTACGCAACCAATTGTCGACGTATTAAATGATCTAGGTGTTCCAGCAGAACTTGTCGGTAGAAATGACATTGAAGTGAATGGTAAAAAGATTTCAGGCAATGCGATGGTGTCTATTAAAGGACGTATGTTTAGTCACGGAACGATTATGCTAGATAGCGACCTTGAAGCGGTTCAAAACTCACTAAAAGTAAACCCTAAAAAGATCGAATCAAAAGGTATTAAATCTGTAAGAAGTCGCGTAGGTAACGTGAATGAGTTTTTAGATGAACCATTAGATATCGAACGATTTAAACGACTTATTTTAGAAAAGATATTTGGTAGTGTAGAGGAAATTGAAGAGTATGAGTTAACAGATGAAGACTGGGATAAAATCATGACATTATCTAAAGAAAAGTACCAAACTGATGATTGGAACTTTGGTAAAAACCCACACTACAATTTTGAAGCGAGTCATAAATTTGATGCAGGACTATTAGATGTCCGTTTAGAAGTCCAAAAGGGAATAATAGAACGTGGGGCAATTTTCGGAGATTTCTTTGGAATTGGAGAGATTAAAGATATTGAAGAAAAATTAATCGGTGTTAGACACGATTATAAATCGATCGACGAAGCACTGAAAGATGTTGATATACCGCACTATTTAGGACGTATTACAAGAGAGGAATTTTTAGAACTAATCGTATAAAATATATCGAAAATCGAAATATCCCGTTTATTCTCAAAAATTTAGGGTAAGTAAAATTTATATACTAAATTATTTGAGGGGATATCATGAAAAAACGTAAAGAAAAACGTGAGTCATTCGACAGTACGATGTCGAGGCGTTTTGTATGGGCAATCGCTTACGGTTCATCGATCGGATGGGGTGCGTTCATATTACCAGGTGACTGGTTAAAATCTTCAGGTACGCTCGGTGCCGTTTTAGGGATCATTATCGGTGGATTACTCATGTTAATGATCGCAGTTGGATACGGTGCGTTAACAGCAAAGTTTCCAGTGTCTGGGGGAGAATTTGCATTTACATATGTTGGATTCGGAAAGTACTTTAGTTTCATATCATCATGGTTTTTAATTTTCGGATATATATGTGTAGTAGCAGTCAACGCGAGTGCTTTTAGTTTACTATTTAAGTTTATACTTCCGGACTTTTTAGAAGTTGGATACTTATATTCAATCGCAGGTTGGGACGTATATATTACTGAAGTTATTTTATCGACATTTATTTTAATCGTATTTGCGATAATTAGTTTTAAAGGTTCAGGACTTTCAGGGAAACTGCAGTTTTACTTTTGTTTATTTATGGCAATCGTTGTGGCGGGATTATTTACTTTATCATTTACACCGTCGACATTTAGCTTTGAAAATGCAGTTCCACTCTTTAATGAAGACGCGGGTGTATTCAAATCGATTATCGTAATCGTTGCAATTGCACCGTGGATGTATGTCGGTTTTGACAACATCCCGCAAGCAGCAGAAGAATTTAACTTTGAAGCGAATCAGACGTTTAAACTGATTGTATTTGGAATCGTTGCAAGTATTGTTACATACGTGCTTATGATTTTAATTACATCGTGGACGTTCCCGTATACTGAAATGCTTGAGGAGTCTAAGCTATGGTTAACAGGAGACGTCATTAATTCAGCGTTTGGTAAAATCGGACTATTCTTCTTAGCACTGTCGATTTCATTTGGTGTATTTACAGGATTAAATGGATTTTACTTATCATCATCACGACTCATCTTTGCATTAGGTCGTGCGAAATTTATACCAGAAGCTTTTTCAAAACTTCATAGAAAAACAAATACACCGTTAAACGCAATCATATTCGTCATGGTCGTCTGTTTAGCAGCGCCTTGGCTTGGACGTACAGCACTCAGCTGGATCGTCGATATGTCATCCGTTGGTGTATCGATTGCATTTTTAGCAACGAGTTTAGTCACAGTAAAATTCTTTAGCGATAAACGCCATAAAAACACACTATATACGGTATTTGGAGTCATCGGAGCAATCATCTCAACAGTATTCCTGGCACTATTACTAATCCCAGGATCGCCAGCAGGACTCACACTACCGTCATATATCGCATTAGGCATCTGGACAATCCTCGGCGCAGCATTCTTCATGTTCCAGTTTAATAAACTAAAAAGCCTAAAACGAGAAGAACTCGATCACTTGATTTTAGACATGACAAGAGAGGAAATACATTCGAAAGAGATATAGA
Source organism: Nosocomiicoccus sp. HMSC059G07 (assembly GCF_001815515.1). Taxonomy (NCBI): domain Bacteria; kingdom Bacillati; phylum Bacillota; class Bacilli; order Caryophanales; family Staphylococcaceae; genus Nosocomiicoccus; species Nosocomiicoccus sp. HMSC059G07. The sequence continues at coordinate 13,802 of NZ_KV820861.1, read as the reverse complement.
GGAGAAAACCGAGTTAAGGTAAACCTTAGCTCGGTTTTTTATATGAATAATAATAAAGCTAATTGTTGACTAAAATTTTTAATTCTTATAAACTTAAATGCATATATATGAAAACGTTATCAAAAAGAGGGATGGATAATGAGAAAGATGGTAATGGTTATCTTTTTAGTCTTGCTCGCAGGGTGCTCAAATCATGCGGATGAAAAGGACAATATAGAGTTACAGCTTGGGCACGCACTATCTCCAGGAACCGCTGCGTCAGACGAACTAGAGCGAATGGCAGAAGCGGTTGAAGAGAGAACAAATGGAAAAGTGACATTTGATATATATGGAAATAGTAAGCTTGGATCTGAAACAGAGATGCTTCAACAAATCCAAATGGGTGCAATGGATGCTGGCGCAATTATGATTGGTTCAATGCAAACGTTGGATATGCGCCTTGCTATTGAAGACTTACCATATATGTGGAAAGATCAACAAACTGCACGAGAAGCGTATGAAGGTGAATTTGGTGATTATTTATCTGGAATTGCGTCTGAATATAATCTTCACCAAATTGGATACTTAGAATGGGGATTTAGACATATCACGAATAACTCTAAGCCAATTGTAGAGCCTGAAGATGTTAAGAACTTAGATATACGCGTTGCTGAAACTGCTTTAAGGGTCGATACTTTTGAAGCATTGGGAGCAATGCCAACAGTAATGGCATTTAGTGAGGTCTATGGTGCCCTTCAACAAGGTGCATTAGATGCTCAAGAAAACCCGCTCGCAAACATAGCTGCACCAAGATTCTACGAAGTACAGGACTACTTATCGCTTACAGGACACTTTTACAATACTGTAATGGTTGTCGTATCTGAAGACACGTGGAATGAGATTTCTAAAGAAAACCAAGAGATTATTTTAGAAGAAATGAAAAAGTCTACAGAAAATGTTTATACAGCAAACGATGAAAATGAATCATCATATTTACAAGAATTAGAAGAGAACGGTATGCAAATTAACGACGATGTAAATACAGAATCATTTAGAGAGAAGCTACTTCCAGTATATGATAAGTGGGAAGAAAAAGTGTTCGGTAAAGAGTTAATGGATGTTTACCGTAAAGCATCAGGATTTGAATAGGAAGGTGTAACATGCAAAAGATGATAGTAAAGACACTCAACTGGCTATGTATCGCTACCATTACGATATTAACCGTCATTATATTACTTCAAGTTATCGCAAGATTTTTAAACTTTACACTTATCGGTACAGATGAGTTATCAAGATTGTTAATCGTATGGCTGACTTTTTTAGGTACGAGTTTAGCATTTCATGAAGATATGCACTTGTCCGTACAATACTTTGTAAACAAGTTAGATGATAAAAAGAAAAGGTTTGTAAACTTGATTGTAAACGGTTTACTTATAATATTTTTCTTAATTATTGCGTTTTATGGAGTTAAATTTTCAATTGCATCTATGAATTACGTATCGTCATCTCTACAGTTACCGATGAGTATATTCTATTTAGCATTACCTGTCGGTGCATTATTCTCAATTTATTTTTTAATCATATCAACAAAAAATATTTATGAAAGCAAGTAAGAGGTGAAGGTATGACTATTCTATTAATATTACTCGCATTTTTTGGTCTGTTATTTTTAGGGATGCCAATTGCTTTCGTGATTGGTATTGTCGTCAGTCTAATATTACTGTTAGACGGAGTTCCACTGGAGATTCTCATTCAGCGCATGTTTGCTGGTGTAAATAACTTTTCATATTTAGCAATACCGCTTTTTATATTAGCCGGTAACATTATGGCTGAAGGTGGACTAACTAAAAGATTAATGGCATTTAGTAAAATGCTAGTCGGTAAATTAACCGGTGGTACTGCTATTACAACAGTAATTACAACAGCATTATTCGGAACAGTGTCAGGGTCAACAGTCGCGACGACTTATGCTGTAGGGTCTGTGTTGGTTCCGAGGTTAAAAGAAGAAAAATATAGCAATTCGTTTATAGCGAGTATCATAGGTCCAGCAGGAGTATTAGGACTAATTATACCGCCGAGTATTACGATGGTAATTTTAGGAATTACAGCAAATATTTCAATTGGTAAATTATTCTTAGCAGGAATTATACCGGGAATTATTTTAACTTTATTTCTTTGTATTTACGTAAGTGTTATTGCGAGAATGAAAGGATATGGAGAAATTAGAGAAGAAAAGTTAACGAATGAAGATTTCTTAAAAACGACAAAGGAAGCATTTTTACCGTTACTCGCGCCAGTTTTCATTTTAGGAAGTATCTTCTTAGGAGTTGCGACAGCAACTGAAGCGGCCGTCATTGCGGTTGCATATAGTTTCTTACTTACTATTTACTATAAGGAAATGAGTTTTTCAACTTTTAAGCATATTATGAAAGACTCAGCAGTAACGTCGGCATCGATATTAGTAATTATTTCTGCAGCAAGTGCATTTACATATTTACTAACGGTTAAAAAGATTCCAGCTACGATTTCGGACTTTTTCTTTAGCTATGTAGATTCACCAATTATGTTCTTATTAGTCGTTTCTTTAATACTATTTATTTTAGGTATGTTAACAGAAGTAACATCTCTAATTATACTGTTAAGTCCAATATTCATGCCACTCGCAATTCAGTACAATATCGATCCAATTCATTTTGGAATGGTTCTTATTATGAACTTCGCACTCGCGAATATTACACCACCGGTCGGTTTATCACTAATTGCAGGGTGTAGTATTACAGATAAGGGAATGGGTATAGAAAAGACGCTACCGTATATCGCGCATATATTAATTATTGTCGCAGCAATGGTAATTCTTATTATATTCTTCCCGATACTATCAACGTTCCTTCCAAGTATAATGATAGAATAATTTTAAGTAGGTGATGAAATGATATTTAATGAAAAAGAACCTTTAAAAATAGATAACCACTTCGGTGGTAAGGGCACAATTGAAATTTATAAACATGTTAAAAAGAATGACTTAGAAACAATTGATATGGTTGCGAATGTTGTACTTCCAAAAGGTAGTTCAATTGGTTATCACTTACATGATAAAGATGCTGAAATTTATCATATCGTTAGAGGAAAAGGATTATTTACTGACGAAAACAAGAAGGAACACATCGTTGGACCAAATGAATGTTGCGTTATTAAAAAAGGGCAGTCTCACGGGATTGAAAATGTTGGAGACGAGGATTTAGAATTTATTGCGATATTATTTTAAATTAAAAAAGCTGATTGAGTTTATGATTAAATCTCGATCAGCTTTTTCATTTGAATACAGTTTTCATATTAATTTTTAACATTTTTTAATAACTCCGTATACTCATTAAACATTTCTTCGTTTATAGTTAATAGCGCTTCTTCGATTTTTTGTAAATAATGTGCTTCTTTAAAATGATTTAAAGACTCTTCGAGAATAAGATCCGCCGAAAGATCAGTAGCGGCTTGTAAAAACGCACGACGTTGAGCGAGTAGTTTAACTGATTTACTTTCCATTGGTAACGCCTCCAATCAATTGATAATTATTATTATAGTGAGTAGTTATGTGGAAGTCAATATAATATTTGAAATTGTCTGAAAATAATAACGATTATTTTATTTAACATTTATAAACATATGTTGTATAATAAGTTAACGACACATGGAGGTAATTGTAGTGCTTACATATTATTCAATTAATAAAAATACGATGTATATTGCTTCGGATAACTATTTCAATACGAACACGTCAATTGCTAGAGAAATTACAGGAGAAGAGTATGTGATTAAAAAAGAAGCGAATAAGTTAATGGCAGAGAATTGTTTGCGGTTCTCTTCGAATTATTTACATAGGAAAGCAATTACTAAGGATATGACGAATATTACTTCTAAGCCACCAATTATGATTGATTTCTTTGGAAGTTATATTTATTTTCCTTTGTTTTCTGACCGTAACTCTTATAATCTTTGGTTTAACATCAGACATATTAAACGGTATGAAAAAGATGAAAGTCGTACACGCGTTCATTTTTATAACGGAGAAGATATCGTCGTTGATGTGACTTATTATCAATTCGACAAACAATACTCTAACGCGATGAAGTTGTATTATAAAATTAGCTTAAGACGTGAAGCATTTTATAGAGAAACAGAAGTTAATGATCGATCGTTGTTGTCACAGAGAGAAACTTTAATGCTAGACGAATTCAAACGACACGAATATTTAATGCATATGCAGCAGCTAGACTATGGTGTGTACTAGCTGTTTATAGCTCTTACGTTTTTAATCTTTTAAAGACGTAAGGGCTTTTTATTTGCGTGATAAGATTTTCTTTTCTTAAATATAATATATCTATATATTGTGCTATTCTATTTGTTTTCATAGTTTTTCACACTATATATTGTGTGTCGTTTTAAAAAATTAAGCAAAAAGTCATTCCATTTTTATCGTGTTAGTGTTAGAATGAATAATCGAAAGATAAAGAAATGAGGTCGAAGTTTTGATTACACAAATTAGAAAACGTAGTGGCGAAATTGTGAATTTCGATAAGAATAAGATTTCCGTTGCAATGTCTAAAGCGAATAAAGCAACTGGTGAACCAGGTATGGCTGAAAAGATTGATGACTTAACGGATCAAGTTGTTAAAGTGCTAGTAAAAAGCGAAGATATTATTACAGTTGAATATATTCAAGACGTCGTAGAGGACGTTTTACTGAAAAGTGATTATAAAGATACAGCGCGTGCGTACATCATTTATAGAGATCGTCAAAAGCAAAAGAGAAAGCGCGATATTTTTGAGAGAAGAGCGGAAATGAAGCCGTTTGAATACCCTGAATTATATCAGTATGTCGATGCGATTCGACACTCTTACTGGATTCATACAGAGTTTAACTATACATCAGATATTCAAGACTATATGCAAGGGGCGTTACCTCATGAGAAGACTGCAGTGACACGTTCGATGCTTGCGATTTCCCAAGTTGAAGTTGCAGTAAAAACGTTCTGGGGAGATCTTTATCACCGTATGCCGAAGTACGAAATCGGAGCGGTTGGTGCAAGCTTTAGTGAATCAGAAGTCCGTCACGCAGATGCGTACAGTCATTTACTCGAAATTTTAGGGCTGAATAATGAATTTAGTAAAATCAAAGACATTCCAGCGTTAAAACAACGTGTCGATTATTTAACACGTATGGTTCAATACGCGAGAAGTGAAGATGATAGAGAGTATATCTTATCGATGATTTTATTCTCACTATTTACTGAGCACGTGTCATTATTTAGTCAGTTCTTAATTATGATGTCATTTAACAAGCATAGAAATATGTTTAAAGGATTATCAAACGTTATCGAAGCGACTTCTAAAGAAGAGCAAATCCACGGTATGTTCGGTATCGACATTGTAAATACAATTCGCGAGGAACAACCAGATTGGTTCGATGAGGATATGGAAGAAGCGGTGTATAAAGCGTGCCGTGAAGCATATGAGTCAGAAGGAAAAGTAATTGACTGGATCTTAGGCGAAGGTGAACTTGAGTTTATGTCAAGTAACGTCGTTAAAGAATTCGTTAAACAACGTTTAAATAATTCACTTGTATCTGTAGGGTATGAAAAATTATTTGACGTCGATGAAAAACTCGTCGCTGAGACATCTTGGTTTGACGATGAAGTTATCGGTACAAAACTCACAGACTTCCTTCATAAACGTAGTGTAAACTACACGAAGTTTAGTCAATCAGTAAGTGGAGACACGATTTTCTCACCAAAATCTGATTTAGAAGGTAAGACAAAACAAGAGGTAAACCAAACAATCAGACTTAGAATGCTCGACGTAAACGATTTGAAGTAAACAATTAGGAGGATTTCAATTGGCTAAACAACCATTTTATTGGCTTAACGAAGATTCTCGCGTCTTTCTAGAACGCGGGTATTTATCAGAAGGCGAAACACCTGAACAAAGAATAAGAGATATCGCAAATAAAGCAGAAGAAATTTTAGGTATAGATGGATTTTCAGATAAATTTTACGACTACATGGGTAGAGGGTTTTATTCACTTTCAAGCCCAGTATGGTCGAACTTTGGTAAAAAACGTGCATTATCAATTAGCTGCTTCGGTTCATATATTGAAGACAATGTGCCATCAATTATGGACACAGCAAGTGAAGTTGCATTAATGAGTAAATACGGTGGAGGAACGAGCGGTTACTTCGGTAAAATTCGTCCACGTGGATCTGAAATTACTGATAACGGACATACGAGTGGATCTGTTCACTTTATGAAACTATTCGAACAAGTTACTGACACGATTAGTCAGGGATCAGTTCGTCGTGGTCGTTTTAGTCCATATTTACCAATCGAACACGGGGATATCCACGAGTTTTTAGATATTGGTACAGAAGGAAACCCAATTCAAACGTTAACGCACGGAGTTTCAATAACAGACAAATGGCTTGAGGAAATGATCCGTGGAGATGAAGAAAAGCGTAACGTTTGGGCGAAACTCTTATCTAGACGTGTTCAAATGGGTTATCCGTACATTTTCTTCCATGACAATGCAAATAACGATACAGTAGATGTTTATAAAGACA
>NZ_KV820861.1:480-7113 GCF_001815515.1 Nosocomiicoccus sp. HMSC059G07 | reverse complement strand
ACGATACAGTAGATGTTTATAAAGACAAAGGGTTAACGATTAACAACTCAAACCTTTGTTCAGAAATTATGTTGCCAAACAAAGAAGACTGGTCATTCGTATGTAATTTATCTTCAATGAATATTGAACGTTATGACGATTGGAAAGACACAGATGCAGTAGAAACGATGATTTACTTCTTAGATGCAGTCATGAGTGAATTTATTGCTGATTTAGAATCTATGAGAGATTCTGAAGACGCAGAACTCCGTGAAGCATTTAAACATATGAAACGCGCTTATAAATTCGCGGTTGAAAACCGTGCATTAGGCCTTGGAGTACTTGGATGGCATTCATATTTACAAGCGAACATGATTCCATTTGAAAGTATCGAAGCAAACAAAATTAACTCACAAATCTTCTCACTTATGAGAAAGCGTGCGTATAAAGCAAGTGAAGAACTCGCAGAAAAATTCGGTGAACCAGCAGTTCTTAAAGGATACGGTAGACGTAACGCCACGCTACTTGCGGTCGCACCAACAACGTCAAGTTCATTCATTTTAGGTCAAGTTTCAAAATCGATTGAACCATTCATGTCAAACTACTTCGTAGTCGACACTGCAAAAGTTAAAAAGACAATGATTAACCCGTACTTAAGAGAATTATTAGAAGAAAAAGGCAAAAACACTGAAGAGATTCTAAAGTCAATCCGTGACAACGACGGATCAGTTCAGCACTTAGACTTTTTATCAGCAAGAGAAAAAGAAGTATTTAAAACGTTTGGTGAATTAAACCAATACAACGTCATTGAACAAGCATCAACAAGACAACAATTCATCGACCAAGGTCAATCATTAAACATCATGGTAAACCCAAGTCACATTACAGCAGAAGAGTTAAACGAACTGCACTTATTCGCTTGGGCGAATGGTATCAAATCACTATACTATCAACACGGTACAAACGCAGCACAGCAATTTAACTTAAGCAAAATTTGTATCAACTGTGAAGCATAAAACGATGATACACCTTCTAACTGAAAGTTAGGAGGTGTTTTTTCATCTTTAAACACTAGAGGTTTGTGATGTTTAGTTTTATTTAACAGATTTTGGATGAAATATTGGGTTTTTGTAAATGAGAAGATGAAGAGGTCATCTGAAACAGGAGTATAAGGTTGTTTTTAATCTTATTGTGTAATAATAGCTTTTTACAAAATTATATTTAACAAAAATATCGTGATTCTGTTAGATATCTGGATATAATTAACAGATTTTCGGAAATCTGACGGGTTTTTGTTAGATATATTTTTATAATTAACAAATTTTGACTCGCCGGCACAGTTTTTGTTAATTATCTTGATATATCTAACAAATTTCCGCTACAAACCGCAGTTTTTGTAAATGAGAAGATAAAAAACTACCTATAATCCTACAAAAAAGACGAGTACTAAAATCAGTACTCGTCTAATTAGCGGGTAGAAAGGGATTTGAACCCTTGAAACGGGGTTGCCGTTTACACGCGTTCCAGGCGTGCGCCTTCAGCCGCTCGGCCACCTACCCAAACTTATTAAATTATAAAAATAAAAGGCTGTTCGAATGAACAACCTTTAAGAATGACCCCTACGGGACTCGAACCCGTGTTACCGCCGTGAAAGGGCGGTGTCTTAACCGCTTGACCAAGGGGCCATAAAAGCTCCGCAGGTAAGATTCGAACTTACGACCGATCGGTTAACAGCCGATAGCTCTACCACTGAGCTACTGCGGAATAATAATGGAGCGGGTGAGGAGAATCGAACTCCCGACATCAGATTGGAAGTCTGAGGTTTTACCACTAAACTACACCCGCTAATGAAGGGCGACTGATGGGAATCGAACCCACGAATGCCGGAGCCACAATCCGGTGCGTTAACCACTTCGCCACAATCGCCATGGTGGTTCTGGACGGAATCGAACCGCCGACACTCTGATCTTCAGTCAGATGCTCTACCAACTGAGCTACAGAACCTTAAATATATAAATGGCGGTCCCGACGGGAATCGAACCCGCGATCTCCTGCGTGACAGGCAGGCATGTTAACCGCTACACCACGGGACCTCATTAAAAAATTGCGGGAAGTGGATTTGAACCACTGACCTCCGGGTTATGAGCCCGACGAGCTACCAACTGCTCCATCCCGCGTTAATATGAATTTTTAACGTCTAGATAGTATTCTACACAATGAAACGAATAATTACAAGAGCTTTTTATTAATTTTAAAAAATAAAATGTATCTCTATATAATTTCTTGTATAATTGTAATAGCATAAATGAAGGATGGTTTTATGAACAAGAAATTTAACGTGAACGACCTATATAAACCAGGTAAAGATCCTTTTAAAAAGTTTCGCAAATTAAGTTTACCTGGTTTACTGATTGTCTTTCTGTTTTTAATAGTATTATATTTCGTCAGTGAGAATCCAAAAATTGTCGAAACTGGTGTAGATATAAATGATGCTGAAAGTCTCGTAAAATACGAAGTGACAGTTGATTTTCATATAGATGGAGATACGACTCGATTTTACTTTAATGATGAAAGTTATTCCTTTAGATATTTACTAATTGATACTCCTGAAATCGGCAGAAAATCTGGTGAGAAAGACGAGCCATTCGCAAAAGAAGCGCTACATAGAGTAGAGGATTTACTTAATAATGCAGAACATATATATGTTATGTTTGATCAGTCACAAACAGATAATTATGGTAGATATTTAGTATATGTATTTGCGGATGACATAATGGTCAACGAACAACTTGTAAAAGAAGGGCTTGCAGAAGTGAAGTACGTATATCCGCCAAATACAACGTACGAAAATAAAATGCGTCAAGCTGAAGAAGAAGCGAAAAGAAAGAAAGTCGGTATGTGGAGATAAGCAATAACTTTCTAATTATGTCTAAATTATGAACGTCTAATTGAGAAAATCGAATTATTTTCTCAATTAGGCTTGTTTTATTTTTAAAGGGGTGCTATTATAAAATCATGAAATGAACAAATCGCCCCCCGATTACATTTTCATTTCGAAGTTGTTCGCAAAACTAATAAATTTTTAAGCAATGCAGAAAATAAAATCTGCATTGCTTTTTTATTTAATTCATATTTTTTTATAAAATATCATTGAAATATTTTACAGAGTTGCTATAATAGAACATGTTGATTAATTAAATATTCCGCAGTAGCTCAGTGGTAGAGCTATCGGCTGTTAACCGATCGGTCGTAAGTTCGAATCTTACCTGCGGAGCCATTTTTATTTTGGGCACGTACTCAAGTGGCTGAAGAGGCGCCCCTGCTAAGGGTGTAGGTCGGTTCATTCCGGCGCGAGGGTTCGAATCTCTCCGTGCCCGTACATAAACCTTATTATATAAGGGATTTAACCAGTTTGGTGACTAACTGGTGGCAGTTATGAGAATAACTGCCGTATTTTTTTGTCTTTTTTTAAATGATACAATATATATAACGAGTTTATATAAGGAGTACGGATATGTTTTACAATTATGAAATAACAAAAGAGTTTCATTTTAGTGCGAGTCATCAATTGGATTACTTACCAGAAGGACATCAATGTAAAAGACTTCACGGTCATAATTATATCGTTAAAGTGACTTTAGGCTCAGACGAACTCAATGATGATGGTTTCGTTACAGATTTTGGTTTATTAAAGCCAATTAAAGTATTTATAGATGAAAATCTCGATCACAGACATTTAAATGACGTGTTTGATTTTAAAACAACTTCTGAGAATATCGCTAAATTCTTCTATAAAAAAATCAAAAATGAGTTAAATATGGATAACGTTGTAGAAGTTACAGTATCAGAAACACCGAAAACATGGGCGAGATATAGGGAGTTACGCTAATGAGACAACAAAAGAAAATGCCTATTATGGAAATTTTTGGACCAACTATACAAGGTGAAGGTATGGTCATTGGTCGAAAGACGATGTTCGTTCGTACAGGTGGATGTGATTATTCATGCGCGTGGTGTGACAGTGCCTTTACGTGGAATGGTGAAGAAAAGGCGAACGTCCTTTCAGCAGAAGACGTCTATAATAAAATTCAAGAAATAGGGTACATAGATAATAGAAGAAATTTTAATCATGTGACGATTACAGGTGGAAACCCTGCACTTATTAATAAACCGATGAATGATCTAATTGATATGCTCCATAATGATGATGTGAAAGTTGGACTAGAGACTCAAGGTTCTATTTATCAAGATTGGTTTTTAAAAATAGATGATTTAACAATTTCTCCGAAACCACCATCTTCTAAAATGGAAACAGATTTTAAGATTCTCGATGATATATTAAATAAACTAGATGAAGCGGCTGTCAATTTCAGCTTAAAAGTCGTTATATTTAATGAAGAAGATTTTGACTATGCGAAATACGTATATAATAGATATAAAAATTATAATCGAAATTTTTATGTGAGTGTTGGGAATCCGGACCCTTATGAAGGTGGCGATATAAGTCGCCGTCTATTAAACGATTTAAAAGAGTTATGGGAAATGGTATTAAATGATCCTGAAGCTAATGATTTTAAGCCATTACCTCAACTTCACGCACTAATTTATGATAATCAAAGAGGTGTTTAATGACGATTGTTACAATCTGTTACACGCCTGACACAATCACTTCAAACCTTATAGAAATAGGTCTTGGAGTGATTTTTTGGTTAATCGTATCTGAGTAATGAAATACTATGTAATTATCCTGTCAAATATGGGCGTGATTCTTAATATTGCTGTAACCACAGTAATATTTAGACGTGCTATAGTATGTACAGTGAAAGAAATGATTCTACATTTTTTAGGAGGATTTCATAGTGAAGAAAACAATTTTAACAACAGGTTTAGCAGTTGGTTTAAGCTTATCATCATTAGCAGGAGTTCAAGCAAATGCATCAGAAGTTAATGTTGATGAAGCAAAACTTGCAAAACTTGCAATCAATAATCCAGAAAAATTAAACGAAGCACCAGTTCAAGAAGGAGCTTACGAAATCTCATTTGATCTTGAAGGTACAACTTTCAAATTCAAATCAGATGGAGAAAGATGGGTATGGAAATACGCACCAGTTGGTTCGGATTTCTCTGATTTTGATAACTCATTTAACAACAACGAATCATATGTAGCAAGTGCTCCAGTAGTAGAGAACTATTCTTCTTACGAAACGTATGAAGCACCAAGCTACTCATATAACGAACCAAACTATTCGTACAGTGCTCCAAAAGCATCAGCTCCATCATCAAACGATGGTTTAAACTGGGCTGCTCTTGCAATGTGTGAATCAGGTGGTAACCCGAACATCGTAGATGCTTCAGGAACTTACCATGGATTATACCAGTTTGACGCTGGTACATGGGCATCAGTAGGTGGTACAGGAGTTGCTTCTCAAGCATCTGCTGAAGAACAAACAATGCGTGCAAAAATGTTATATGCTCAACGCGGTGCACAACCATGGCCTAACTGTGGTGCTTACCTATAATATTTAATAAATCAAGCATGTTTTCTTCGTGAAAACATGCTTTTTTTGTTATTATTATAATTAAGAGAGTGGTGATTATATGGATATAAGTCTAGACGTCATTAGTATTTTATCGATTATAATTGCAGTCATTGCTATTACGACAGCAATTTTAGCATTTAGAGTTCGTGGCAAGTCTCAAGTGTTACTTACTCAACCTTATTTGGAAATCGATGAAGTAAAGACATTTACGAACGATCAAAACCGTCGTGTTCTGCAATTTAGAATTATAAACAACAATGCAAATCCGTTTCATTTTGAGGATTTTACAATTGAAGGTTATGATTTTACGACAGATTATGAATATGGAACACCAGCGGTCGATTCACGTGGAGTTATAGAGCACGACGTAATTAAATTAAACGTTTATATCGAAGAAAGAACAGCGTTTAATGCGAGAATTTTAATTAGATATCGTGACTTTAACAACCATGTACATAAAGCGCGATCAGTTAAAATCTACATTGAAGGTGGAGAAATCGCGCATGATGTCACAGGTACGAAATTTATTTTAACGAAACGTACTGCGATGTTTTAAGGTGAATTAAATGCAGAAAAAATAGAGATGTTATTTAATGATGTGCTACCCAAAAGTTGGACTTTTGGAATTAAGCAGATTGTAAGGTATGTTTCCTGAATTGTTCAGGAGACATGCCTTTTAATTTTAGCTTAATTCTATCTTTATTATAGTATCTAATATATTCATGTACTGCGATTTCTAATGCTTCATATGTCTTGAACACTTCTCCATAAAACATTTCTTGCTTTAATAAGCCGAAGAAATTCTCCATCGGTGAGTTATCTAAACAGTTTCCTTTACGTGACATACTCATTGTTGCACCAAATTCTGTTATGGTATTTCCCCAACTTCTATGTTGATAATGAAACCCTTGATCCGAGTGAACCATTAATTGATTTAAATAATTTCGATGTCGTTCAAACGCCTGTTTTAACGGTTGAATTGCGATATCTAAGCTCGGTGAACGACTGACCTTATATGCGATAATTTCAGAGTTGTAACAGTCCATAATTGTTGATAGGTATAATTTCTTGCCTTTGATCGGTAACGCAAACTCTGTGACATCTGTGACCCATA
>NZ_KV820861.1:0-380 GCF_001815515.1 Nosocomiicoccus sp. HMSC059G07 | reverse complement strand
ATAATGCGTAATAAACGCTTATGATTCACCACAACATGTTCTCTGTTTTCGAGTATCGCTTTAATTCTTCTGTATCCATATCTGCCTTTATGTTTTGAGGCAATCTCTTTAATTTTTTCTACTAGCCATCGATCTTTTTGTTCCTGATCATCCATATGTTTTATCCAGTAATAATATACAGACTTCGGTAGCTTCAACACTGTTAGGATTTCCTTCAGCGTATAAGTCGTCTCTTGCCTTACCTCAAGCGCTACTTTCGTTTTTTGTCTGTTGGATCTGTCGGTAAGGCGTTCAACTTTTTTAGAATAATATTCTCCAGTTCTTTCATTCTTAATTCTTCTCTTAAGCGTTCTAGCTCTTCACGTTCTGTTTCATTAAGT
>NZ_KV820860.1:0-204 GCF_001815515.1 Nosocomiicoccus sp. HMSC059G07 | reverse complement strand
TGAAATATCTCCGGCGATAACGAGTAAATCGAGCACAAGACGGCGCACCTCATTAGAAACCTCACGTAGAAACGTCGATTCGTTAATTTCATCATTATGATATCTATCAACATGCAAATCAGAAATTACACCAATTTTCATAAACATCGTCTCCAAAATTGTATATAGGGATAGTGTAGCAAAGAAGTGCTATAAAATTACAGA
>NZ_KV820859.1:0-262 GCF_001815515.1 Nosocomiicoccus sp. HMSC059G07 | reverse complement strand
TAGAAATTACAGCATTTAAAGTGAGACATGATAACCGACACTTATATTTAATACACGCCTTTACAGTAGCGATGGCGATCGCTTTAGTCGTGTATTTATTCGTAGTTTAAGAGGATATCTATTATGACTCGAGTTATATTGATGTTACTTACTATGATTCAAGCGATATTTTTTGTGAACATCATTTTAAATGAAGGTGTTATTTTCTTCACTATATATTCTTGGTCTATAGTCGCGTTACTTTCTCTCTATATAAGCGTAA
>NZ_KV820858.1:0-342 GCF_001815515.1 Nosocomiicoccus sp. HMSC059G07 | reverse complement strand
CTTGCATAAGCTCTGCTTCTTCGTATAAGTCATCTATATTTACGTCATCTGGTACAACGCCCATTTGTATAATTGAACGTACAACTTTTTTAGAGTTTTTTTGCATTAAACCAATAAGTAGGCTTCCGAAGTTTTGCTTGACGTTATCTGTGAGTTTCCCGACCATACCAAAGTCGATAAACCCAAGCGTACCATCGTTTAAGACGATGATGTTCCCTGGGTGAATATCCGCATGGAAAAATCCGTGTTCAAATATTTGTGTAAAAATTGTTCGCGCAAATGTATCTGCGAGTTGATAACGATCAAAGCCTTTTTTCGAAAGTTCATCGACTTTACGAATTG
>NZ_KV820857.1:886-1358 GCF_001815515.1 Nosocomiicoccus sp. HMSC059G07 | reverse complement strand
GTTGACCCGTGCTAGAGTAGGACGTCGCTAGGCAAACATTTATTTTAAAAAAAAGTATTGCATACATACAAGAAATATGTAATAATAATACGTGCGGAGAATTAGCTCAGCTGGGAGAGCACCTGCCTTACAAGCAGGGGGTCGGTGGTTCGAGCCCGCCATTCTCCACCATTTATGCCGGCCTAGCTCAATTGGTAGAGCAACTGACTTGTAATCAGTAGGTTGGGGGTTCAAGTCCTCTGGCCGGCACCATCTAGAGCCGTTAGCTCAGTCGGTAGAGCATCTGACTTTTAATCAGAGGGTCACAGGTTCGATTCCTGTACGGCTCACTCTTTAAGCGGGTATGGCGGAATTGGCAGACGCACTAGACTTAGGATCTAGCGCCTTCGGGCGTGGGGGTTCGACTCCCTTTACCCGCACCATAAAAAATTAAATATCGCGGAAGTAGTTCAGTGGTAGAACACCACCTTGC
>NZ_KV820857.1:0-786 GCF_001815515.1 Nosocomiicoccus sp. HMSC059G07 | reverse complement strand
GTGGGGGTCGCGGGTTCGAATCCCGTCTTCCGCTCCATTAAATGGTTGCGCCGGGGTGGCGGAACAGGCAGACGCACAGGACTTAAAATCCTGCGGTAAGTGATTACCGTACCGGTTCGATTCCGGTCCTCGGCACCATTTTTAAGCGCCCATAGCTCAATTGGATAGAGCGTCTGACTACGGATCAGAAGGTTAGGGGTTCGACTCCTCTTGGGCGCGTATATAAAAGTGACGGGAATTAGCTCAGCTTGGTAGAGCACTTGGTTTGGGACCAAGGAGTCGTAGGTTCGAATCCTATATTCCCGATATAATGGGGGGTTAGCTCAGCTGGGAGAGCGCCTGCTTTGCACGCAGGAGGTCAGCGGTTCGATCCCGCTACTCTCCACCATTAGTTTTATATATAAGTTTGATGAGTATACCAGGCGGTGTAGCTCAGCTGGCTAGAGCGTTCGGTTCATACCCGAAAGGTCGGGGGTTCGATCCCCTCCACCGCCACTTAAAGTGGACCTTTAGCTCAGTTGGTTAGAGCAAACGGCTCATAACCGTTTGGTCGCAGGTTCGAGTCCTGCAAGGTCCATCGAATTTTAATTTAATATTATTATGGAGGAATACCCAAGCCTGGCTGAAGGGATCGGTCTTGAAAACCGACAGGGGCGTAACAGCTCGCGGGGGTTCGAATCCCTCTTCCTCCGTTTTCTTTTTATTATCGCGGGATGGAGCAGTTGGTAGCTCGTCGGGCTCATAACCCGGAGGTCAGTGGTTCAAATCCACTTCCCGCAATTTTTT
>NZ_KV820856.1:0-210 GCF_001815515.1 Nosocomiicoccus sp. HMSC059G07 | reverse complement strand
GTAAGTTCACTTTGCCCTAATAAATTATTTGCAATAACTAAACTTGAATTAACACTCAAATGGTGAGAATCTTTGTTCTTTAAATACTGCCAACCAACTTCTCCTCCACCACCTGGTTTGTTTACTACATTCATATTTTGTTCAACGATTCCTTCTTTATCTAAAACATTTTGAATTGCTCTGGCTGTTGCATCCCATCCACCACCTGGT
>NZ_KV820855.1:0-392 GCF_001815515.1 Nosocomiicoccus sp. HMSC059G07 | reverse complement strand
ATAAGCTATTAAATAATAGATACAATGCTTACGACGAAGGTTTTATAGAATATGAATTGAACCCTAGAGAACAATTCGATGGTCTTATCTATATTGAAGAAATCACTAATTAAGTATATTTTATGATTATATAAACAGTTAATTCACATTAGTGTTACAAATTAATTTTCATAGTGACGGTTTGTCGATGTTCAAATATTTTTATGCAAAGTTAATCTAGGTGGAAAAGTGGCAAACTTGTTTGCTTACAAGTCCAGTACACAAATTGCATAGCAATTTGTATTCATATGAAATTTACAAGCACTTCTCGAGGAATCGAGGAGTGCTTGTTTTTATTTAACGTTCTGGTATTATTTCGTCTAGAAACTCGCCATATTTCCCTTCATTATTTT
>NZ_KV820854.1:0-459 GCF_001815515.1 Nosocomiicoccus sp. HMSC059G07 | reverse complement strand
TTGCTTTTGTTGCAGATGCAAAAACAGGCGAAATTTTAGGTGCAGGTCAACGTCCTTCATTTAACCCAGATACTCGAGAAGGTTTCGGAACAAGCTGGTTAAATATGCTTTACGAATATCAATTCGAGCCAGGAAGTACGTTTAAAGTATTTACATTAGCGGCAGCAATTGAAGAAGGTAAGTATGATCCAAATCAGTACTACACGACAGGTAATAGACAAGTGATGGATGCGACGATTTACGACTGGGAAAAGTCAGGTTGGGGTACAATTACTTATAACGAAGGGTTACAATATTCTTCGAACACTCTAATGATGGATTTACTCGATTCAGTCGGACCTAAAAAGATGCTCGAATATTATCAGTCATTTGGATTTGGGACAGCTACAAAATCTGAATTTAACACAGAAGCAAGTGGTCAAATCGTGTGGGACAACGAACTACAACAAAAGACGAGTT
>NZ_KV820853.1:0-21606 GCF_001815515.1 Nosocomiicoccus sp. HMSC059G07 | reverse complement strand
TATTTTACACAATATTTAAGACTTGACCTAATTAAATCGATATATCTAACAAATTCGGCATTTTTTGTTAATAAGATCGGGCCGGGGTGGTTTTTCATCTTTAAATGGTAAAAACACAACCTCTACCAAATATAATTAACAAAAATATCGCGATTTTGTTCATTATCCGAAATTTTTTAACATATTTCGGCTGCTTTCCCCGGTTTTTGTTAATTATAATATTTTATCTAACAAAAACTGATGAAAAACCCGAGATTCTGTTAATTATCCGAATATATCTATCAGATTTAGCAAATTTTTGTTAAATAAAAGATGAAAAGCCCGATACCCGGCGAACCAAGCAACCAGCTTTTCATCACCCGCAAAAAAGCACCTCACAAAAGAGGTGCTTATCATTACATCTTCACTTTTAAAATTTGGACGATTACCATGACCCATGACGCGATAAACATCACGCCGCCGATTGGTGTAATCACGCCAAGGATACCAATGCCTGTCGTCGATAAAATAAATAGCGATCCAGTAAATAATAGAATTCCGATGAACATTACGATTCCTGCTGCATTAAACATCGTCGTTCCTGTCACACCATTTAATACACCGAGTAAAATCAACCCGAGCGCATGATACATTTGATATCTACACGCTGTCTCCCACACTTCTAAATAATGTTCGGATAACTTTCCTTCTAAACCGTGTGCGCCAAACGCACCTGCAGCGACACTGATGAGTGCATTCACTGCACCGAGTATAATTAACATTCTCATTTTCTAATCTCCTTAAAAATCAAAAATCGACGTTTTCGATTCGCCCGCAATATACGTGTTATCGAGCGTACATTTTTTTAACGGACGCGCTTCTTTTTTCACGTCTTTAGTAGGCTCATCGTCAACGGGTGGTTTATCTTTTAATAATTGTACCAACTTTTCAACTGTATATAAATGCTTTTCGTCGTTTGACGTTTCATATAAATCAAGTTCGTTTTTAATTGAGTTAATGACCTTTTTTCTCAAATTGTTCACTCCAATCTATTGGCGATTTTCCTTGTTCGATTAAGTACGCGTTCGCCCTACTATACGGATTCGTCCCGAAAAATCCACCTCTATTTGCAGCGAGCGGACTCGGGTGCACACCGGTAATAACTTTATGTTTTGACGTGTCGATTAACTTTATTTTCTTCTTTGCGGGATTCCCCCATAAAATAAACACGAGTCCGTCACGTTCGTTACTTAGCGTTTCGATAATTGAGTCAGTAAAACACTCCCAGCCGATGCCGCGGTGTGAGTTCGCTTTATGCGCATCCACTGTTAATACTGTGTTTAACAGTAACACTCCTTCACGCGCCCAATCTGAAAGGTCACCGTTAGTACGTTTTACACCGAGATCATTTTCAAGTTCTTTATACATATTTCGTAAACTCGGCGGCACCGTCACGCCAGGTCGCACACTAAACGCAAGTCCATACGCTTGGTTCTCACCGTGGTACGGATCTTGACCAAGTATGACGACTTTCACATCTTGAAACGGTGTTAACTGAAACGCACGATATATTTCATCTCGCTTTGGATAAACAACACCGTCACTATATTTATTTTCGAGCACTGTTTCAAGCTCGGTAAAATCACATTTTTGTTTAATTATTTTAAAACACTCTGACCAATTCATAGCAGGCCTCCTACATTCACAGTATACCATTTAAGTTAAGCATCAATGTAGATAAAGAGCACTTTATATAGTAAAATATAATCATTATTGTCTAGGATAGGAGAATGAGTAATATGACGCAGAAAAAAGTACTTACAATTGCGGGAACAGACGTCTCAGGAGGCGCTGGTTACGCAGCAGATATAAAGACATTTGAAGATCATGATTTATACGGTTTTTGTGCACTCACTACAATCGTGTCAATGGACCCAAATACGTGGTCTCACCGCGTACACCATGTTCCATTAGAAGTGTTAGATGAACAACTCGAAACAGCACTTTCTCTAAGCCCAAATACTGTTAAAACAGGAATGCTCCCAAATGAGGATGTCATTTCACGCGCAAGCGAAGCAATCAAAAAAAGTGACGCGGAGTTTTTCATCTTCGACCCAGTGATGGTATGTAAAGGTGACGACACAGTATTAAACCCAGGCGTTGTTGACAGCATGCAAAAAGAATTACTACCGATTTCAACAATCGTAACGCCGAACTTAGTTGAAGCGGGTAACTTAGCTGGTATGAAAACACCTAAAACAGTTGAAGAAGTAAAAGAAGCGGCTAAAAAGATTTACGAATACGGCCCTAAATACGTCGTCATTAAAGGTGGTACAGACCTTCAAGTCGATGAAGCACTAGACATCTTCTACGACGGTGAAAGCTTCTACGGATTATATGCAGATAAATTAGAAAAAGCATATAACCACGGTGCAGGATGTACATTCGCTGCAGCAGTCGCATCGAACTTTACGAATGGTTTAGAACCACTTGAAGCGGTTAAAGCAGCAAAAGCATTTGTCGCATCGGCAATTAAGCACGGTTCACAAATGAACGAACACGTTGGAGTTGTGAGACACAACGCATACAATAAAGTTGGTACAGTAGACGTACAAGTGAAACCACTATAACGGTAAGAGAGATTTTTATCTCTCTTATTATATTATGGAGGATTATAATGGGATTAAAACGAATTGATGAAGCTGAAGTACAGCGCCTACTCGATGCACATAAAAACGAACCTGTTTACTTATACGTTGAAGTAACGAGTGGCGTGTATGCAAGCCATAACGATGATACTAAATTTAATACAGGCACGTTTGTCCGAAACGTCCAAATCAAGTACACTGAGGGGACGCTTAAAGGTGGCGGTAATTTTGAATACCGCGTTGGCCTTAAACTCGACAATGACGGATGGGTATACGTGACTGGTCTGTCTCATTACACTGTTGAGGACGGGGTCTTTATCCTACATGGTATTGACCACGACGGAAAACTTGCTGCTGCATTAGAATTTAGTCGAGAGAAACTGAAAAAATAAGATTGAACGAGGGATATTATGTCACTTGAAAAAGAAAATCATGTACTAATTATTTACCCTCACCCAGACGACGAAGCGTTTGGTGTTGCAGGAACGATAATGACGTACCGAGATATGGGCGTGCCGGTGACGTATGCGTGCTTAACGTATGGTGATATGGGGCGCAACATCGGTAACCCACCAGTGACGCGTGAAACACTGTCTAAATTACGTAAACAAGAACAACTAGAAGCGGCACGACTCATGGATTTAGACGTGAGATTTTTAGATTATAGAGATAAGACACTCGAGTTTGAAAATCAAGAATTACTTGAAAATGATATACGAAAAGTAATTGAAGACACAGAGCCAACGCGTTTAATTACATTTTACCCGGGATACAGCGTACACCCGGATCACGAAGCGACTGCTGAAGCAGTATTGAACGTCGTCGCTGAAATGGAAGAAAGTAAGCGCCCAACGCTAACGCTCGTCGCATTTGATAAGCGTACGTTTGCTGATTTAGGCGAACCAACACTTCAAACGGATATTAAAAAGTATGCTGAACGTAAAAAAGAAGTACTCGCTGCACATAAATCTCAAACAGAAAAGCTGTTAATTGAGCTATGTAAAGATACTCAATTTAGTAAAGAGGCACGCGAGCGTTGGTTTGAGAAAGAAAACTTCTATTATTACGATATTAATGATTGGAAAAATAAGGAGTAGCTAAGCATGACGAATATAGATCTTTCAAATCGCGAAGCGCGATATAAACACTTTGGTTCAGTCGATCCGATCAAAGGAACGAAGCCAAAAACGAAAGAAGAAATGGCCGACTTACAGAATACGAAAAAAGACTTCCTCTTTGACGTACAATCAGTCGGTATCAATAACCTGACGTACCCTGTTCGTGTTGGAGATTACCAATCTGTTGGGAAATTCGAACTCGCAACGAGCTTACGACGAGACGAAAAAGGAATCAACATGAGCCGAATTTTAGAGTCGTTACAAACTCAAAATGACGGCGGAATTCTACTTGAATTTGATACGCTAGAAAAAGTACTCGCAGTACTAAAAGAACGTATGAACCAAGAATCATCTGAACTCACTGTCGAGTCCACATGGTTCTTTAACAAACCGTCACCTGGCACTGAACTTGATGCGGTAGCACACGCGGACGTACGTTATCATATGGAATATACGGATGACGCTGTGACAAAAACACAGTTCGGTATGACAGCAAGCGTCACGACGCTATGCCCATGTTCAAAAGAAATCAGTGAGTACAGCGCGCACAACCAGCGCGGGTTTATAACTGTGCTTCTAGATATCGATAAAAACGAAGAAGTACCTGCTGATTACAAAGAAATCGTCTACCGAGCGTTAGAAATTAACGCATCGAGTCAGCTGTACCCGATTTTAAAAAGAACAGATGAAAAAATGGTCACAGAACGCGCGTATGAAAATCCACGTTTCGTTGAAGACCTCATTCGCCTCGTCGCATACGATATTCATGATCTACCATGGGTTAAGGCATTTGAAATCGAGTGCCGCAACGAAGAAAGCATCCACCAACACGATGCATTCAGCCGTATGAGATTTGAGAAATAATAATTGTGAGCTAGACCTAGGCGGGTCTAGCTTTTTTTGTTTGGAGTTGTTCGTGGTGTGTGTGATGGGATTTATTTAACAAAAATTTTTCGAATCTGTTAGATATATCGATTTAATTAACAGATTCGCGGGTTTTTCATCATTTTTGTTAGATAAAAAATTATATTTAACAAAAATCCCGCCAGGTGACCAGAATTTGTTAAATATATCCGGATAATTAACAAAATCACGATATTTTTGTTAGATAAATTTTGGAAAGGTTGTGCTTTTACTCTTAAAAGATGAAAAGATACTCTGAGCCTGATCTTATTTACAAAAATTAGTTGAATCTGTTAGATATATTGATTTAATTAACAGATTCGCGAGTTTTTCATCAGTTTTTGCTAGATAAAAAATTATATTTAACAAAAATTACGCTCGGCGACCAGAATTTGTTAAGTATTTCCGGATAATTAACAAATTCACGATATTTTTGTTAGATAAATCCAGATGAAATAGTATTATTATACTTTATATCCATCTCTCTCCTATTCAAAAGAACAAAAACCTGGTCTCTACTTTGTCTGACTAGCCATTCGCCTTTTTTCTCTCACTTCGTTATAGTTAAGACATATAAACCGTTAAGGAGACGCTATTTTATGAACAAAACTCGAATTTTCTACGCACTGCGCGTCATGTTGATCGCGTTTTTAGTGTTTAATACGATTAATAACCTTGTCGAATCTACGTCTGGTAGTATTTCGAGTATTTTAATGTACTCGATTATGTGTGCAGTACTCGTCGTTGCTGTTTCTTTATTACTTCTCGGAAAACCAGACGAATTCAAATAAAAAACGCCTTTAAGTGTGGGCTTGAAATATCATCATTTCAAGCCCGCGTTTCACTTAAGGCGTTTTCGTTTTTTATTCGCTCTCAACTCTTTAAAAAAGTCCGTGAGCATCTGTCCACATTCATCTGCTAAAACACCAGCAACTACTTCTGCTTGGTGATTGAACCGCTTCTCATTCAGTAAATGCATTAAACTGTCGACTGTGCCGCCTTTTTTGTCAGACGCTCCGTAAACGACAGTTGGGATACGGCTCATTATAATCACCCCGCTGCACATAACGCACGGCTCGAGTGTCACATAAAGTGTACACTCTTCGAGCCTGAATGTGCCGAGCGCTTCACATGCGGATTCTATCGCAAGAAGTTCCGCGTGGGCTGTCGGTTGCTGTGATGTTTCACGTAAGTTATGTGCGCGAGCGATGATTTCGTCATCTTTTACGATGACTGCTCCGATTGGTACTTCACCAATCTCCGCTGCTTTTTTAGCTTCTATAATTGCTTGTTGCATATATTTTTCGTGACTCATTAGACGATAAACTTCCCACCGTTAAATAATTCATGAACACCGTCAACAATATGGTGAGCGTCACTTAAAAACTCTCGAGTCGACGTGCCACTTAACACACCGATTGTCGTGACACCATCATCTTTTCCAAGTTGCGTATCCGTATAATTATCTCCGACAACTGCGATTTCATCATACGTATAACCCGCTTCAATGATCGTATCCAAAACTTCAACGTCTGGCTTAGAATAGATTGAATCATCTCCAGCAATCACAAAATCGACGAGTTCGTTTAAATTAAATTTCTTTAAAAATGCTTCTGTACTTAGTCTCGAGTCAGACGTCACAATCGCATTTTTATAGCCGAGTCGCTGTCCTTCTCTTAACGCTTCAACAGCACCAGGAAGTAGCTCCATGTTATTTAAGTATTTATGAACGTGTTTTAAATAATACTCTTCTGCCCAATCGCCACCACCATATGCGCGTCTATCATATGCATTTTGAATGTCTCGCCCTGTTCCAGAAGCAAGCATCGAGTTCGGCTGAATTTTTTCATCAACAAACCCGACCTCACGTCTAAACGCCTCGTCATATCCAAGGTCAAAATGTGCTTCAAACGCGTCTAAACTCGCCTTCGCGAACGGCGTCCATATTTTTTCGTAATTTAATAATGTGCCGTCTTTGTCATAAGCGATCACTTTTACCAAAAAATCACCTACTGCTCTGTCACTTTTACTTTGATGTTTTTAAGCATCACTTCTGTCATTTTATCTAAATCATATTTCGGATTAAAATCCCACTGCTCTTTTGCTTCACTACAATCGAGTGAGTTTGGCCATGACTCTGCAATCCCTTGGCGCACAGGGTCAACATCATAATTCAGTTTAAAATCTGGAATGTGTTTACGAATCGACTCTGCAACCATTTCAGGTTCAATACTCATCGCTGAAACGTTAAACGCGTTACGCGTTTTTAATTTTTCTGGATCTGCATGTAATAAGTCGATAATCGCATCGATTGCATCATCCATAAACATCATATCCATGTAAGTCCCTTTGTCGATAAAGGACGTGTACTCGCCCTTACGAATCGCATCGAAATAAATTTCGACCGCGTAGTCTGTCGTTCCGCCACCCGGCTCTTGCATAAAGCTAATTAAACCAGGGAAACGTACAGAACGTGTATCGACGCCGAACTTCGTGTAGTAATAATCTAAAAGAAGTTCTCCTGCCACTTTGTTCACACCGTACATCGTCGTCGGACGCATCAGTGTGTGCTGTGGTGTATTATCTTTAGGCGTGCTCGGACCAAAACTTCCGATCGAGCTTGGTGTAAAGTACTGCGTACCATAAATACGAGCCGCTTCAATCGTGTTAAATAAGCCGCCCATATTAATATGCCAAGCGAGCTCTGGATTTTCTTCAGCAGTCGCACTGAGTAACGCCGCTAAATGGAGAATCGAATCCGGCTGGAACGCTTCAACGACCTCCATAACGCGTTCTTTATCTGTCACATCTAAAATCTCAAACGGTTTGCCGACCATCGGTCCACGTTCTGGCATACGAATATCCGTTGGTAACACATTTTCTTCGCCGTACATTTCTCTTAAACGTACGACGAGTTCGGTCCCAATTTGTCCTAAAGCTCCAGTCACTAAAAATTTTTCCACGATGAAAATCCTCCTTAAATGATGCCGAGTTCTTTACCGACTTCTGTGTAAATTTCGATTGCTTGATCGAGCATTTCTTTAGTGTGTGCTGCTGTTGGCATGTTTCTCACACGCCCTGTACCTCTTGGTACTGTTGGGAATACAATCGATTTCGCGTATACGCCTTTTTCTTGTAGGCGACGTGAAAACTCTTGTGCTTTCTTTTCTTCACCAATAATAACTGGAGTAATCGGTGTTTCAGAGTTTCCGATGTCAAATCCAGCATCTTTTAAGCCTTGTTTTAAGTAGTTTCCATTTTCCCAAAGTTTGTCATGAAGTTCAGTTGATGCCATTAATTTTTCAACAGCTTTTGTAATTGCTGCAGTATCTGCTGGTGTTAGCGCTGTTGAGAATAAGAACGGGCGTGCTGCAACTTTTAAGTAGTCGACTAAATCTTTAGAACCCGCAACGTATCCTCCTACGACACCAATCGCTTTAGATAAAGTACCCATTTGTAAGTCGACTTCTTTTTCTAAGCCGAAGTGTTTTACTGTTCCGGCACCTTTACCCATAACACCTGACCCGTGCGCATCGTCGACGTACGTAATAAGATCGAATTCCTTTGCGACTTTAATCATTTCAGGTAAGTTTACGACGTCTCCGTCCATTGAAAATACACCGTCTGTAATATACATTACTTTATTGTATTCGCCTGATTCTGTCGCTTCTTTTGCTTTTTTACGTAAATCTTCTGAATCGTTATGATTTACACGAATAATTTTCGCACCAGATAAACGACATCCATCGATAATACTCGCGTGGTTTAATTCGTCAGAAAGAATAGCGTCTCCTTTTTTCATAATTGCAGGAATTGCACCTTGGTTTGCGTTAAAACCTGACGTTAACGCAATAACCGCTTCTGTACCTTTAAACTTCGCAAGTTTTTCTTCTAAATCTCTATGAAGATCCATCGTACCGTTAATCGTACGTACAGCTCCTGCACCGACACCGTGTGAGTCGATCGCTTCTTTTGCAACTGCTTTCATTTCTTCATCTGTTGCAAGACCGAGATAGTTATTTGACGATAAGTTAATTAATTCTTTTCCATCGATATTGATAATTGGACCGTTCGCACCTTCTACAACGTCGATTTCGTTGTATAGACCGTTATCCTTTAATTCAGTTAAATTCTGATTTAAATACTTTTGTAAAGTCTTTGACATAATTTAAACGTCCTCCTTAAAGTTCTTAACTTATATTTTAACAGAATACAAAGTTACTTAAAATCAAATGATATTTATAATGTATTTTAAATTTTCGGACTATTTTAACCCACTCTCCAATTGATTCTGTTAAACTATTAATATTAAAGATAGGAGTGATGTTACGATGACGATTGAAAAACTCGTTTCTAACTATGAAAGTGACATGGTCGAGACTAGACGCTATCTCCACCAACATCCCGAACTTTCATTTCAAGAAGAAAAAACATATCAATTTATATTAGATCGTTTAAAGTCGTATGATGGCATTGAAATTAAAGAGCGTGTCGGTGAAAACGACGACAACGACGGTAAAGGTATCTTTGCAAGTTTTGGTAGCGGGCATCCGCACATTGCGTTTCGTGCCGATTTTGACGCGTTACCAATACAAGATAAAAAAGACGTGCCGTACAAATCTACAGTGGACGGTGTGATGCACGCATGCGGACATGACGCGCATACGACGACGCTACTCACACTCGTCGATGCTGTTTCAAAATATAAAGACAAATTAAATGGTAAAGTGAGTTTCATCTTCCAATACGGTGAAGAAGAACCACCAGGTGGCGCTGAAGCGATGATTAAAGATCGTATTTTAGATGACGTCGATTTTGTCTACGGCCAACATTATTGGAGTCAGTTCGATACGCATGAAATTCACTCTACGAGTGGTGCATTAATTGCGAGCCCTGATAAATTTAGAATTACGATTCAAGGGCGCGGTGGGCACGCAGCGTATCCACAAAGAAACATCGATGCGATTTTAATTGCGAGCGAGTTAATTGTGAATTTACAGTCGGTCGTATCCCGTCAAATTTCACCGATTGACCGTGCAGTTGTGACGTTTGGTCATATTAAAGCTGGGGACACATTCAACGTCATGCCAGACCGCGTCGTATTAGAAGGAACAGTACGCACGTTTGACCACGACGTCAGAGAAGAAATCGTGCAAATCTTTGAACGTGAGATTGAAGCTGCAACTAAAAAACGCGGTGCGGAAGCTGATTTCTTTTACCATAGAGGATTTCCACCAGTGATCAACCACGAAAGAGAAGTTGGTATCGTAGAGGAAGCAGCAAAATCACTCGGTTTAAATTACACAGACACAAAACCTTTAATGATCGGTGAAGACTTCTCGTTTTACATTCAGGATACTCCGGGTGCGTTCTTCTTAACAGGTTCAGGTAATGAAAGTAAAAATTCAACGTACGCGCACCATCATGAAATGTTTGACTTAGATGAAGATGCGATGATGTCCGCTTTAAAAATGTTTATGAAAATTATTGAACTAGAAAATATCATTACGTGGGACGAGTAAGGAGGAGATTCTATGAACATTCGTGAAGCGATACTCGAACATTTTGAAGACGCTGTGAAAAGACGTAGACATTTACATATGTACCCAGAGCCTTCATTTCAAGAGTTTAAAACAAAACAATATATTTATGATGAATTAAAAAATTTACCTTTAGAAATTGAAAGAGACGTCGGTGGAAATGGTGTCGTCGCGCGTTTAATCGTCGATGAATCATACGATACACTCGCATTTCGTGCAGACTTCGACGCGCTTTTAATCCAAGAAGAAAACGACGTGCCGTATAAATCTAAAAACGACGGTGTGATGCACGCTTGTGGGCACGACGCGCATACAGCTGCACTGATTACATTTGCGCATATTTTATCAGAACATAAAGATGAACTACCGGTAAACGTGGTCTTTATCTTCCAACACGCTGAGGAACTCGTTCCAGGTGGTGCGAAATCAATGATCGAAGACGGCTGTTTAGATGGTGTCGATTACTTCTTCGGCACGCACGTTGCGTCTTTAAAGCCTGTCCATGAATTTGGCTGGAACTACGAATCAATGTACGCAAATGCCGATACATTCACGATTACAGCGACAGGTAAAGGTGGACACGGTGCTGCACCTCATACGACGCACGATCCAGTCGTTGCGTCTGCGTATTTAATCGAGCAGTTACAGTCTATTGTGTCGAGAAATGTCGATCCGTTAGAATCTGCAGTCCTTTCAGTCACTGCATTTAACGCTGGAAAAGCATTTAACGTAATTCCACAATACGTCGAGATAAAAGGAACTGTCCGCACATATGAAAGTGACGTCCGCGAACTCGTACTATCACGCATTGAAGAAATCGCTAAAGGCGTAGGACTCGCACAAAACGTCGACTTCGACGTTGAAATTCACCGCGGTTACCCTGCGCTTAAAAACGACGTCAAAATGACGGATTACGTGCGCGGTCTAGCTGAAAAAGACGTCGACTTCGTCGAGAGCGTCGTGAAACTTCCTCCATCGATGGGCGGAGAAGACGCAGCGTACTATTTACAAAAAGTACCAGGTTGCTATTTCTCAACAGGTGTAGGAAACGTCGAGAAAGGAATTACACATCCGCACCACCATCCAAAATTCGATATTGACGAAGACGGCATGAAATCCGTACTAGAACTCTTCTTAAAAATCGTCATGAACTTTGGTGATTTTGAGAAGTAAATATTAGATAGTCCCCTCTTTGGTTAGAGGGGACTTTTTTGTGTGAATATAGATGAGTTTCCCAGTAGTTGAGCGTCTCAGTAGGCTTTTGTTCTTGTGGTAGGTTAAAGAGGTCGTTAATTAACAGAAAAAACGCTAATCTGTTAAATATATCAGCTTAATTAACAAAAAGTCTGTCTCACACCCGAAATTTGTTAAATATATCCGGATAACTAACAGAATCATGATATTTTTGTTAATTATAATTTCACGAAAGTGTATTTTTATCATTATAAAGGATAAAAGACTTTCTGAGCAGCCCTTATTTACAAAAATTCTGCTAATCTGTTAAATATCTCAGGTTAATTAACAAAAACTCAGGATTTCACTTTGTTTTTGTTAGATAAATAATTATATTTAACAAAAAGTCTGCCCCAGCGCCAAAATTTGTTAAATATATCCGGATAACTAACAGAATCAAGGTTTTTTTATTAATTATAATTTTAAGAAAGTGTATTATCTCCCTTTAACGTATAATGTCGTCCTTTCTTGTCTCCATGACTGTGACAGATCACATTTAATAGTCGTCGCAGCTTGCTCGGTGTATACGCGTGCCCAATCCATTCACTTAAACGACTCAATGTAATTGCATCATTTGGAAATAACGTCTTCATCTCGGTAATACTTCTTCTAATTGCGTTCTCGATTTTTTCATCAGCACCACACGATTGGCATTTCAAACTATTATACGTCTCGACCTCAAGCCATCCCGAACAACTTTGACACGTTAGACCTTTTCTCGCCTGACTAAAATCTAATTTCAATTCAAGATTATATCGAGACTCCTTCAGTCGAGCAGACTCTAATTTCTTCAACGTATAGCTATGATTCTTATCGTATGCCTCTTCATTTAGTGATTCTAAAAATCGATTCAGTTGACTCGCCATCACAACCGGCTTATCACGCGTTAACTGATAAAGTGAACATTGATCATTTACAAACACCACGTAGTATCGTACATCTAAATTTAAATTCAGCCGTTTCAAATGATTTTTTAACATAATCTCTGCACGCTCAGTTTGAGACAGCGGATTCTTTATTTTACGCAAAGGATTTAAACGATAAAAACCGTCCTCTCGTAATTCAAAATCACCATAATAATTTTTAATTTCAATGATAATGCATGTATTATTCAACACGATTAAAAAATCAATCTGGCATTCACTTCCGCCACTTTCAAAACGATAATCACTAATCACCGCGATATTATCATTTAGCTTATTATCCATTAAACTTTTAAAATAATACTCACCAACCTTGCCTTTTCTTTCTAACTCAAGCTCAAGTTGTTGCTCTCGGTCCAAATCATATCTTCTTTCCAAAAACTCTAATTCACTTATTGTCATTTTTATCCCTCCTAAACACATATGCTAGGAAAGTGCGATTTATCTTTTAAAACTTTCAGTGAACACGCGATTTCCTAGAAAATAAACGCTTCAGAGGGTTTTTATTCTTTTAAATTACAAAAATTCTGCTGATTTGTTAAATATATCCGGATATCTAACAAAACTAGGATATTTTTGTTAGATAAAATCCCACGAAAGAGTTTTTTTATCCTTTAGAAGATAAAACACTCCAAGACACCTACCAATGCATCCGTATATAGAAAAATCTAACCCACGTCTTACGAGGGTTAGATTCCATTCATCTCTATGCTTTTTTATATTTCGTATAAATCGATATTACTAAAAGTCCGAGTCCTATAATCGCGAAACTCGCAAACATCCATACTGTACCACCGCTTCCAAGCGATCCACCTGTATATAGTATTTCTTTTAATGTTGTTGCATATTTTACAAATGGGTTCCATGGTACAACGTAATTTTGATAGAACGTTGGTAACATTTGTTTTGGTAGCATAACTGCTTGCATCGTAAAGAATACGAATAACATGAAGATTGGAATTGTCGCGAATCCAATCCACGCAAGGAAACCAACAATTAATGATGAAAAACCTAGTATTACGATAGAAATATATATCGCTGTTAATAGAGAATCATTAAAGTTGAATCCCATCACCCAGTCCATGTAGTATACATACGTAAATCCAGCGACTAGACTCGTTATTACAATCATCGTTGGTAATAATACTGCGAGTTTACTTCGATTTTCACCTTCTAGATTATCTTCGTTATTTCTAATTATAAAATAAGATAACACCGAGATAATCAGCGACGTGAGCCATATAGGAATGAACATTACTCCGTGTCCATTTCCGTTAGCTTGATGGTCTTTCACTTCGTTCATTATCTTTTGTTCTACTTTAACTCGATGTGTTAACTGTTCAACTTCTGCTGCTGATACATTTACATCATTCTCTGATAATATCGATAAACTTTGATTACTAATTTGATTATTCATTGTATCCGTAATTTTATTTAGAATTTGAGTCGCTATTTGTGATAATTGTGCATCAGCACCTTGGTTAATAACAATCTCTACGTTCGCTTCTTCAGGTTTAATTTCTTCCATCTCAGACGGATCTGGTTGATTTTTCATCATCTTTGCAATTTCTGCTTCACTTAATTTTCCAGATTCAATTAACTGTTTCATTTCTGCTTGTTTATGATTGATTAAAATACTTTGAGCAGAACTCATCGCTTTTTTAGTAAAATCTTTCTCGATGACTAATGCACCGATAAAATCTTTGTTTTCTAGGCCCTCTTTTAGTTCTTCATCGTTCTTTATTTCGTGCCACTCTATTTCATCGCCATCATTCGACTTCACCTTCTTCACGAATTCTTCACCGATGTTTACCACTTCACCTTGCTGCTCGATTCCTTCATCTTGTGTAAAAATTGCGAGAGGAATATTTTTCGGCTGTGGATTGTATGCCGGATAAAAAGCTGTCGCTAAAATCACTAATAAAAGCACAGCAACGACTGGTATCATGCCTAACTTAATCTTTTTCACTGTATATAACCTCCTGAAATTTGTTATAATAATTATATGAATGAACACTGTGTTGTATATTAATTATATGAAGGATAGATTAATGACACAATAACCATTCTTTTAAAAATGTCGTATAGTGAACAGTATTTAAAAAATGTTCAGTGAGGAGTTTTTTTAATGGAAAATAAAGAAAGAGATTTAAGAGTTGAACGTACAAAAGAATCTATTAAAAATTCTTTTTTAGAACTCATGAAGGAAAAAGAATTTGAGAAAATTACAGTTAAAGATATTACGACGCGTGCTAGGATAAACCGCGGCACTTTCTATATCCACTATCTAGATAAATATGATTTAATGAAACAAATGCAAGAAAAAGTTATCGAAGAAATGACACAAGCTGAGAGAAATAACATTCTAGATATTGCGAATAAAAAAGATACTATGACCCATCCTATAAATGGTGTGAGCGCTGTTTTTAAATATGTTGAAACAAACGAAAAAATTTTTTCAGCAATGCTCGGACAACAAGGTGATTTATCATTTCAATCTACAATAAAAGATTTTATGTGGAAAAAGTTTTTTAACGAACATAGTGATCTATTATTTGATGAAAATGAGTCACTCGTACCAAAAAACATTTTAATAGCTTACATTTCATCAGCACACTTAGGTGTAATTCAGCAGTGGTTAAATAGTGGTATGAAGAAAAGCCCAGAAAAGATGGCTAAAATCCTTTTCAAAATCTCAATAGAAGGACCATTCGCAGCAGCAGGTCTAAAAAAAGAGTTATTTGAAGAGCTTTTGAAAGATGAATAGTGGTTTCTATTTACACAAAACTCGCTAATTTGTTAGATATATCAAGATAATTAACAAAAACTCAGAGTTCGGCTGCGTTTTTGTTAGATAAAAAAATATATTTAACAAAACTCCGACCAGACACCTGAAATTTGTTAAATATATCCGGATATCTAACAGAATCATGATTTTTTTGTTAATTAAAATCAAGGAGAGTAGTATTATTACTCTTTCAATGATAAAAAGCACCACCTCCACATCCCACGCTAAATGGTATAATTGATAAAGGAGTGATTTTATGAGAAATCTGACGGTCGACCAAAAATTGTACATTGAGCAATATATTTCTAATGAGAAAAAGAGTCTCATCGTTGCCTATATACTATGGTTCTTTCTAGGTGCGGTAGGCGCGCATCGTTTCTACGTCGGCAAAACAATCACGGGCATTTTAATGATTGTCGTGCTGATTATTTCATGCATCTTAACATTAGTCACGTTTGGCCTCGCGACTGCAGTGACGATGCTTCCAATCACAATTTGGTGGGTCATTGACGCAGTGCTCGTTATTTTTATGATAAAAAACTACAACAGACGCTTAAGAAGAGAAGCGCTGAGAAGTATCGCGCGCTAGCAAGATTCCAAGCAAACAGAATACCAAAACACAAAAAAGTCCTATGACCACACCTGACCATAGGACTTTATTTATTTAACAAACCTAATTTAATTTCGCAAAGGCGACTAACTCACCTTTGTCGCAAGATTCAAAACCATTCTTTTCATAGAAGTGTCTTACATCAGGTGCTTCATCAGTTAATAAAACTTTCTGCCTGACATTATCATATTTAGTTAAAATGTGTTGCAACATTTCTGTCGCAATTCCTTGGTTTTGATACTCTTTTAACACAAGTATATCTTGAATATAAATAATCGTTAAACCATCACCGACAACACGAATCAGCCCTACGAGTTTGTCGCCTTCGCACGCTGTTAAAACATATAACGACTGCTCAATCGCCTGCTGTAAAAGCTCTAAGTCATCTGTATAAGCATACCACTCTACATCATTATAAAGGCTTTCTAATCGTTCTTTATCAATATATTTTTCATTACTATAATTTATTGTCATCATTTTCTCCTCTCGACTATCTACCACAAGCTACTTGAGCTAAAAAGAGTCAACGTTACTTCTCTTTAAATCCTTGTTCTGTTAAAAACTTTTTAACGTCAGAAAACGTACCGTCCTTCTCTGTGTTTCCGATGATACTTTTCCCGTTTTTAACATTTTCAACTCCTGTAATGTTGACCTCGACGTTATCACCAGCGTCTTTTACTTTTGTCTTCGTTTTAACGCCTTCGAACTGATTCAGCTCTGAGTAGAACTCCTCCAGTTGTTCGTAATCTTTCTTTGTGAAATTTAAGTCCGTTGATTCAACGAAATTAGACGCTTGCTCTTTCGGTACGAGACTCACGATTTCAAACTCTACTGAGCGCAGCGTTTCATCGCTATGGTTAACTGTGATCGTCATCGTGTAGTTGTCGTCTACTTTATTTTCAAATACTGACGAGTTTGTATTACATGCTGATAAAAAAACTGTTACAAGTAAAACGAGTACGTACTTAATGTATTTCATCTGTGACCTCCGATATAAAAAAACACTCGAGGAAAGTCCCCGAGTGTTTATATTGTGACATAAAATTAATTATGCGTCGATTCCAGTTACAACACCTGATCCTACAGTACGTCCACCTTCACGGATTGAGAAACGTGTACCGTCTTCAATCGCGATTGGTGAAATTAACTCAACGTCCATTTCAACGTTGTCACCAGGCATAACCATTTCAGTACCTTCTGGTAAGTTTACGATACCAGTTACGTCAGTTGTACGGAAGTAGAACTGAGGGCGGTAGTTTGTGAAGAATGGAGTATGACGTCCACCTTCTTCTTTAGATAAAACGTAAACTTCTGCTTTGAATTTGCTGTGTGGAGTGATTGTTCCAGGAGCAGCAAGAACTTGTCCACGTTGGATGTCGTCACGTGATACACCACGTAATAACGCACCAATGTTGTCTCCAGCTTCAGCGTAGTCTAATAACTTACGGAACATTTCTACTCCAGTTACAGTTGTTTTAGAAGATTTTTCTGTAAGACCGATGATCTCAACTTCTTCACCAACTTTAACTTGTCCACGCTCAACGCGTCCTGTAGCTACTGTACCACGACCAGTGATTGAGAATACGTCCTCAACTGGCATCATGAATGGCTTGTCAGAGTCACGCTCTGGAGTTGGAATGTACTCATCAACAGCTTCCATAAGCTCGATGATTTTCTCTTCGTACTCTTCTTCACCTTCAAGAGCTTTAAGAGCAGAACCAGCGATTACAGGAATGTCGTCGCCTGGGAAGTCGTATTCAGAAAGTAATTCACGAACTTCCATTTCTACTAATTCTAATAATTCTTCGTCGTCAACCATGTCAACTTTGTTTAAGAATACTACTAATGCTGGAACACCAACGTTACGTGAAAGTAAGATGTGCTCACGAGTTTGTGGCATTGGGCCATCTGCAGCAGATACTACTAAGATAGCTCCGTCCATTTGTGCAGCACCAGTGATCATGTTTTTAACGTAGTCTGCGTGTCCTGGGCAGTCAACGTGTGCATAGTGACGGTTAGGTGTTTCGTACTCGATGTGTGACGTGTTGATTGTGATTCCACGTTCTTTTTCTTCTGGAGCGTTGTCTACTTGGTCGTATGACTGAGCGTCTCCACCGTATTTTTTAGATAAAACAGTCGCAATTGCTGCTGTTAATGTAGTTTTACCGTGGTCAACGTGCCCAATAGTACCAATGTTAGCATGCGTTTTCGAACGGTCAAATTTTTCTTTAGCCATTTGAAATATCTCTCCTTGTAATTTAGAAATTTTATAATTTCATTCGCCCACTTAATTAAAAGTGGACGAATTAATACCTATACTGTTTATACCTTTTTCCCGAGAAAAAATCAAGTATAGAGATTACTCTCCAGTGTTTTTCTTAATGATTTCTTCTGAGATTGAAGCTGGAACTTCTTCGTAGTGATCAAATACCATTGAGTAAGTTCCGCGTCCTTGTGTGTTAGAACGTAATGAAGTTGCGTAACCGAACATTTCTGATAGTGGTACGAATGCGTTAACGACTTGTGCGTTACCGCGTGCTTCCATACCTTCTACACGTCCACGACGGCTTGTTACGTCTCCCATAATATCTCCTAGATATTCTTCAGGCATAACAATTTCAACTTTCATAACTGGTTCTAAAAGAACTGGTTTACATTTTTTAGCTGCTTCTTTTAATGCAAGTGATGCAGCGATTTTGAACGCCATCTCAGATGAGTCGACGTCGTGGTAAGAACCATCATATAATTTAGCTTTAACGTCTACTAATGGGTATCCTGCAAGAACACCGTTTTCTAGAGCGTTTTTAAGTCCTTCTTCAACTGATGGAATATATTCACGTGGAACTACCCCACCAACGATTGCGTCTTCGAATTCAAATCCTGCACCTTGTTCGTTTGGTGTGAATTCAATGTGTACGTCACCGTACTGACCGCGTCCACCAGACTGACGGCTGAATTTACCTTGAACTTGTGCTGATTGAGTGAATGTTTCACGATAAGATACCATTGGAGCACCTACGTTACATTCAACGTTGAATTCAGACTTCATGCGGTGTACAAGAACGTCTAAGTGTAACTCACCCATACCACCGATGATAACTTGTCCAGTTTCATTGTCAGTGTATGCTGTGAATGTTGGGTCTTCTTCTTGTAATTTAACAAGAGCTGTAGACATTTTGTCTTGGTCCGCTTTTGATTTAGGCTCAACTGATAAGTGAATAACTGGCTCTGGGAATTCCATTGATTCTAAGATCACGCCGAGTTTTTCTTCAGTTAACGTGTCACCTGTACCAGTGTCTTTAAGACCTACTGCTGCAGCGATATCTCCTGAGTAAACAGTTGAAATCTCTTCACGAGAGTTTGCGTGCATTTGTAGGATACGACCGATACGTTCACGTTTACCTTTTGTTGTATTTGATACGTATGAACCTGAGTCTAATGAACCAGAGTACACACGGAAGAATGTTAATTTACCAACGAATGGGTCTGTCATAACCTTAAACGCTAACGCTGTGAAAGGCTCGTCGTCTCCTGGTTTCGCGATATATTCTTCTTCTGGATCGTTAGCCATATGACCAACGATTGGTTTTACTTCAAGTGGTGATGGTAAGTAATCGATGATTCCATCGAGTAATAACTGAACACCTTTGTTCTTGAATGCTGTACCACAGAATACTGGGAAGAACTCTACGTCACAAGTCGCTTTACGAATTGCAGCTTTAAGAGTCTCTTCTGAAAGCTCTTCTCCACCAAGGTATGCTTCCATAACGTCTTCGTTTACGTCTGCAAGACCTT
This sequence comes from Nosocomiicoccus sp. HMSC059G07, assembly GCF_001815515.1. Classification (NCBI taxonomy): domain Bacteria; kingdom Bacillati; phylum Bacillota; class Bacilli; order Caryophanales; family Staphylococcaceae; genus Nosocomiicoccus; species Nosocomiicoccus sp. HMSC059G07. The sequence continues at coordinate 2,069 of NZ_KV820853.1, read as the reverse complement.
CGATTAATGCTTCACGCATTTCTTGAGCTTTATCTTCGAATTCTGCTGGAATTTCAACTTCCTCTACGTCTTGACCTAAGTCATCGTGGTAAAGGTAAGTTTTCATTTTTACTAAGTCAATGATACCTCTGAACTCGTCTTCTGCACCGATTGGGTATTGTACCGCGTGTGCATTGGCTTGTAGACGGTCTCTGATTGTACCGATTGCATAGTCGAAGTCCGCACCGATCTTATCCATTTTGTTAACGAATACTAAACGTGGAACTTCATAGTTTGTTGCTTGTCTCCAAACTGTTTCAGTTTGTGGCTCAACACCTGATTGAGCGTCTAATACTGTTACAGCTGAGTCAAGTACACGTAAAGAACGTTCAACTTCAACTGTGAAGTCTACGTGCCCTGGTGTATCGATGATGTTTACACGGTGACCTTTCCACTGTGCAGTTGTTGCTGCAGATGTGATTGTAATACCACGGTCTTGTTCTTGCTCCATCCAGTCCATCTGTGATGCACCTTCGTGAGTTTCTCCAAGTTTGTGGATACGGCCTGTGTAATAAAGGATACGTTCTGTTGTAGTCGTTTTACCAGCATCGATGTGTGCCATGATACCGATGTTACGAGTGTTTTTTAGAGAAAATTCTCTTGCCATAGAACTTGTTGCTCCTTCCAAGTTTTTAAAAATAAATTTATACTACCGAGATCCACAATTCTACCAGCGGTAGTGTGCGAATGCTCTGTTAGCTTCTGCCATTTTGTGCATTTCTTCACGACGCTTAACCGCACCACCAGTGTTGTTAGCTGCGTCAAGAATTTCGTTTGCTAAACGTTCTACCATTGTTTTTTCTCCGCGTAGGCGTGAGTAGTTCACTAACCAACGAAGACCTAGAGTTGAACGTCTTTCTGGGCGTACCTCAACTGGTACTTGGTAGTTAGAACCCCCAACACGACGTGCTTTAACTTCTAGTAATGGCATGATGTTTTCTAATGCTTCTTCGAATACTTCGTTTGCGTCTCTACCTGAACGCTCTTCTACGATTTCGAACGCACTGTAAAGAATTTTTTGTGACGTACCGCGTTTTCCATCGATCATTAACTTGTTAATTAACTTCGTAATTAACTTTGAGTTATGAATTGGATCCGGTAATACGTCTCTCTTAGGTACTGGACCTTTACGTGGCATACTAAGTAGCCTCCTTCCATGAATTGATTCTATATATTACGCTAAATTATGAGTTTGCTTTTTTAGCACCGTATTTAGAACGTCCTTGTTTACGTCCTTCAACACCTGAAGTATCAAGTGCTCCACGAACTACTGTGTAACGTACCCCAGATAAGTCTTTGATGTGACCACCACGGATTAAAACAACTGAGTGTTCTTGTAAGTTGTGGCCAATTCCAGGGATGTACGCGTTAACTTCCATATTGTTAGAAAGTCTAACACGTGCATATTTACGTAAAGCTGAGTTCGGTTTACGTGGCGCCATCGTACCAACACGCGTACAAACTCCACGTTTTTGTGGTGAGTTGTTGTGCGTTACTGATTTCTTAAGGCTGTTAAACCCTCTGTTCAGTGCTGGTGCTTTAGATTTAGCTTTCTTCGATTGACGAGGTTTTCTTACTAATTGGTTAATAGTAGGCATCTTATTAAGTGTCCTCCCTTCTTCATTTTAATAATCCACACATCCAGGTGGTTCATTTTAAAACAATAAAAAATTTGTAAGAATTCTGCAACTCTTACAATTTCAAAAGTCATCCGTTACCATCTCTACGGTAACCTTAATTATTATATCATCAGCATAAATACGGTGTCAACATTTTTATAATAAGTAGTCCTTGCAATGTAAGAACTACTTATATTTGTATCACTCATAATCATCTTTAGAAATAAACTTAAATTTTTTCTTAAATTTTGAAACTCGATAGATATCTTTTTCGTTATAAAATCTATTTTTATCCATTCTGGATAGACTGCAAATTCTTTTTTAAATTCCTCAATTATATCTATAGAATAATTCTTAAAATCTTCATTATTTTTAAAAAAGGAAGATTTTATAATCAACCTAGCCACTTAA
>NZ_KV820852.1:5238-28647 GCF_001815515.1 Nosocomiicoccus sp. HMSC059G07 | reverse complement strand
TATTCACAAAAAATAGTCGAATCTGTTAGATATACTGATTTAATTAACAAAATTACGTGTTCCTCATCAATTTTTGTTATATAAAAAATTATATTTAACAAAATCGTGGTGCGCGGGGCAGAATTTGTTAAATATATCCGGATAACTAACAAAATCGGGATATTTATGTTAAATAAAATCCGAACAAATGCACTTATTGCCCTTTACAGATAAAAAGCACCCATCCACACCGGTTTCCACTTGCTTTTCAACCTACTAATCCTCTTTCACCTCAATTATTTTATTTTCTACGCTATGTTTTGTAAAATAATAGTATTACTGATGAACGGAGTCGACGATAATGCTTATCGCCATATTTATATTGTTTTTTGTGTCGCTGTTTTTCTCTGGAAGTGAAACGGCGCTTACTGCAGCAAACCAGTTGAGGTTACAAAGTGAAGCGAACGCTGGTGACCTCCAATCAAAGAAATTACATAAATTAGTATCTAAACCAAGTGAGTTTATTACGACGATTTTAATTGGAAATAATATCGCGAACCTCGTGATGCCGGTACTTCTTACGACGATCGCAATCGAGTATGGCTATAACTTAACGGTACTGACGATTATTTTAACTGTGAGTATTATTTTATTTGCTGAAATTTTACCGAAGTCGATCGTAGCAGCGTTTCCTGAACAAGTCGGTAAAATGGTTATGCCGATTATTAATTTATTTATAATTATCTTTAAGCCGATTACAATCGTGCTGAATAAGATTACTGATCTCATTACAAATAAATTATCTAAAGGTGAAAAGGAATCTTGGACTGTCACTAAAGATGAGATTATGTCGATTGTTGATATCGCAGGTGGTGAAGGGGCGCTTGATAGAAAAGAGTCATTACGTCTTCGTGGTGTACTCGACTTTGATACGTTAAATGTTAAAGACGTCCTTCAAACGCCGCGTACAGATATGCATGCGATTCAAATCGATTCGACATTTGAAGAAGTTAGAGATATCGTCATCGAAGGAATGTACACGAGATACCCAGTTTATGGTGAAGATACGGACGATATTATCGGGATTTTCCATACGAAGTATTTACTCAAGTGGTCACTCGATCCAAGCCGACCATTTGTCGATTTTTGTGATACAGATCCGTTACGAGTTAGAGAGTTTAATAATATTGAAGAAGTACTCCTTCTTATGACGAAACACCGTCGCCATATGGTTATCGTAATGGATGAATATGGTGGTACAGAAGGATTACTAACACACGAAGATATTATCGAAACACTTCTCGGTATTGAGATTAAAGACGAACTGGATACGACAGAGAGTGCGATCGTTCGTTATTTACGTGATGACGTTATCGTTTGTGATGGTAAAATCACGCTACACAGGCTAAACGGAATTTTCCAGTCAAATATTCCAGAAGAAGAAAACACGTTATCCGGTTACTTATATTATCTATTCGAAGATATTCCGGAGCGCTTTGATACGATAGAAGACGATGAAAACCGCTATGAAATTTTAGTTATGGAAGAAAACACGATTCGTCTCGTACGTATTACTAAACTCGAGGTTGAAGATGATGAAATCACGAGCTAACATATTCGCTGTTCTAACAGGGTTTTTCATCGCGCTTGGAAGATTTCTATGGGTGCAAAATAAAAATATCTTCACACGTAAAGTGACGCATCAATCATCAAAAATTCCGGCGTCATTTGATGGATTTAAAATCACACAAGTGTCAGATTATCACAACACGTATTTTGGACGAAATGGAAAACATTTACTTCAAGCAGTTAAAGAAACGAACCCGGATATCATTTTAGTCACAGGCGATTTAATCGACAGACGTACTACGAACGAAAAACGTGGGATTCAAATGCTCGCAAGCCTTATGGAGATTGCGCCGTGTTATTATGTAACAGGAAATCATGAGGCATTTTATAAAGACTTCGAAGGCATTTACAAAAAAATTTTAAATACAGGTGTCAATAACGCATCGACGAATAATTTTTTCATCTCGCGCGGCAATGACACGATAGAAATTACAGGAATTCACGATTTAAGAATTTTTGGAGATGAAGAAACCAACCCAAATATTTATAACAAATACGATGAGATGTTAGATGATCGTTTAAATCATGTTGGGGACTATTTTACAATCTTACTCGCGCATCGACCAGAACAGTTCCCGAGATATTCGAAATACCCGGTGGATCTAATATTTAGTGGCCACGCGCACGGCGGTCAAATAAGGCTTCCAATTGTAAAAGGGTTATATGCCCCAGACCAGGGTGTACTACCTAAATTCACTGAAGGTATTCATACAAAAAATAATTCAGCACTCATCATTAGCCGTGGCCTTGGGAATAGTCGATTCCCGTGGCGCGTGTTTAATCGACCAGAAATTGTATCAGTAACGTTAAAAGCTAAATAAATAGGCATCAGTGAAATCTATTCAGTGACGCCTATTTTTTAATCGAAAAATACCATATCGAGCTTATCTTCTTTTGTGATTACATCTGTTTCGAGTAAATACTGATTGAGTTTTTCAAAATCAACATCTGAACCGATGCCTGGTTTGTCACTTACTGTGACGACCCCATTTTCTGCAACGACTTCTGGCGAGATAATATCCATATCCCAGTATCGGCTTGAAGATGCTGTGTCACCAGGAAGTGTGAAGTTAGATAATGTTGTAATCGCGATATTTGTTAAACGACCAACACCCGCTTCTAACATTCCACCACACCATAGGGGGATATTGTTTGCTTTCGCGAGATCGTGGATTTTAATTGATTCTGCTAGTCCACCGACGCGTCCGACTTTAACGTTAATAATTTTACAGCTACCGAGTTCAATCGCAGCTTTTGCGTTTTCATAGCTATCGATTGATTCATCTAAACAGACAGGTGTCTCGATTTCTTTTTGAAGTTTTGCGTGATCGACGATATCTGAACTACCGAGTGGTTGTTCAATCATCATTAAGTTAAATTCATCGAGCGCTTTTAACGTTTCGACGTCATCTAACGTATATGCTGAGTTAGCGTCGACCATAAGTGGAATGTCTGGATAATGTTTACGGATGAGACGTACGTATTCAACATCTCGACCAGGTTTAATTTTTACTTTAATTCGTTTATATCCTTCGTTAACTTTCTCATCGATTTTCGGAAGAATTGCTTCATCTGTTTCTTCTAACCCTAGAGAAATACCAACTTCGACTTTTGTTTTCTCGCCGCCAAGCACTTTATATAACGGTTCACCGATTTGTTTTGCGTATAAATCCCATACTGCAGTTTCAACACCAGATTTTGCCATGTTATTACGTTTAAATGGCTTAAAAATCTCAGTGACTTCTTTAGGATGACTCAATTCGCTTTGGATGAGTAGTGGACCAAAGTATTTCTTAATTGTAACGACTGCACTATCCATAAATTCTTCAGAATATAATGGGTCCTCTCCAGCCACACATTCTCCAAAACCGCTTAAACCATTTTCGTCGATGACTTCAACGATTGTCACGAAGCGGTCAATTTGCGTTCCAAAACTTGTGGTAAATGGAGTTTTCATTTCCATTTTTAACTTGTGAAGTTTAATTGTTTCGATATTCATAACGCATCTCCTTTAATTTATCGTCTAACGACGACAAAACCTTTGTTAAAGTTATAGTGTATACGTTATCATTATATCAAATACACTATTGAAAAGAGGATAAAAATGACTGAACCTGAAATAATTCAAACTGAAATTAATAAAATTTTTAAACACATTCATGCGCATCCTGAACTAAGTTTACAAGAAGTTCAAACAACACAGTATATTTTTAATTATTTACAGAAAAGAGGATTTTCACCGGTTAAATTTGAAGATTTTCCGGGGCTATATTGCGACATTGGGGATTTTAGTGAGAGTAGCGTAAAAATCGGTGTTCGTGCAGATATCGATGCGTTATGGCAAGAAGTAAATGGTGTCGAGCAGGCGAATCATTCGTGCGGACACGATGCACATACTGCAATGGTGATCGGCGCGATGTTAATGCTAAAAGACAACATCCCTGAAAATAAAGGCGTGCGCTTTGTATTCCAACCAGCAGAAGAAATTGGACTCGGTGCACAAAAGATAAACGAAACAGGTATTATTAACGATTTAGATTACATGTTTGGAATACACTTACGTCCGATTGAAGAAGCAAAATCTGGCTATATTTCGCCGAGTATTGAGCACGGTGCCACAGGTTCGATTGCATTTAAAATTATCGGTGAAGATGCGCACGGCGCACGACCACATTTAAACACGAACGCGATTGAAATTGGTTCAACAATCGTAGCGATGCTAGAAAACATCCATGTTAACCCAATGATTCCACACTCGATTAAAGTGACAAAATTCCATGCAGGTGGTCAGTCGTTAAATATTATCCCAGGTAGTGTGTCGATGGGGATTGATTTACGCGCGCAGACAAATAAAGTAATGGATAAAATAATCAATGAAGTGATGGACGTATTAAAAACAATTGAGACGTTATATGAAGTTGAGGTCGATATTGAAGAATCTCAAAAAATGGTCGCAAGCGAAAGCCATGAAGACGCGATTGACGTATTAAGAGAAGCAATTATAAGCACTGTAGGAGAAGAGTACTTAATCGATCCGATTATTACGAGTGGTGGAGATGACTTCCATTTTTACACGGTAGGGAATCCTCACTTAAAAGGTGCGATGATCGGTCTAGGTTGTAATTTAACGCCAGGGCTTCACCACCCATATATGAAGTTTGATTATGATATGATGCCAGTAGGAGCACAAGTAATTTACGAAGCGATTATGAAAGTGTAAAGGAGAATTTCATGGATTTAACAGGTAAAACAGCAATAGTAACAGGTGGTAACGGAGGTATTGGCCTTGCAATCGCGAAGCGACTCGTTGAAGAAGGTGCGAACGTCACGATTACCGGCCGAAGTGAAGATAAACTACAATCTGCGTTAAAAGAATTAAATAGCGACCACGTACTCGCTCTAAAAACAGACGTTTCAAAATTTGATGAAGTAAAACAATTAGTCGATAAAACGAAAGAAAAATTCGGTGAAATCGATATTTATGTAAACAACGCAGGCCTTATGAAAAGTAGCCGAGTAACTGATGGTGACGTAAAGTCATGGGATAATATGATAGACACGAATATTAAAGGTATTCTATACGGTGTTCACCACGTCGTATCTGATATGAAAGAAAGAGGAAGCGGACATATTATTAATACGACGAGTGTATCTGCACACGAAGTGACAAAACAAAGTACTGTATACTCCGCGACGAAAATCGCAGCACTCACAATTGGGCAAGGGTTAGAAAAAGAACTCGCGCATACTGGAGTGAGAGTGACGAGCATTTCTCCAGGTATGGTCGACACAAGACTTGCTGAAAATGTAAAGTCTGACCGTAAAAAATTAGAAGCAAGAGATATTGCGAACGCAGTCATTTATGCACTCACTCAACCAGATTATGTGAACGTCAACGAAATCATCGTTAGACCAGTATAATAAATAAAGCACTCCGCGAGGAGTGCTTTTAAATTTTAATTATTCACTTCTATCTGCCATAAGTTCAGCTGCATCGAGTGTTCTAATATCGATACCTTTCATAGCTGCACCTAAGTCTTTCGCAAGTTCACCGATGAGTTTGTAGTCTTTATAGTTTTCAGTTGCTTGTACGATTGCTGATGCAAATTTTTCAGGGTCTTCAGATTTAAAGATACCTGAACCGACGAATACACCGTCCGCACCAAGTTCCATCATAAGTGCTGCGTCTTGAGGTGTTGCAACACCACCTGCTGCGAAGTTTAATACAGGTAAACGTCCGTATTCACGAATTGCACGTAATACGTCGATCGGTGCACCAAGTTCTTTACTAGCTGTCATTAATTCCGCTTCGTCTAAGTTTAAAATGTGCTCGACTTCTTTGTTAACTTGTCTCATATGTCTCACTGCTTCAACGATGTTACCAGTTCCTGGTTCACCTTTCGTACGTAGCATCGTAGCACCTTCACCAAGGCGACGTGCAGCTTCGCCTAAGTTTCTACATCCACAAACGAATGGCGTGTCGTATGTCCATTTGTCTAAGTGGTATTCTTCATCTGCAGGAGTTAATACTTCTGACTCATCGATATAGTCGACGTTTAACGCTTCTAACGTACGTGCTTCAGAGATATGTCCGATACGACCTTTCGCCATAACTGGAATAGATACTGCGTTTTGCACTTCTTCGATAATTGAAGGGTTTGCCATACGTGCAACGCCACCCATTTTACGAATGTCGCTTGGTACAGCTTCTAACGCCATTACAGCAACCGCACCAGCTTTTTCAGCGATCTTTGCTTGTTCTGCGTTAATGACGTCCATGATGACGCCACCTTTCATCTTCTGACTTAATTCTGATTCTAAATGTACATATGATTTACTCACTGTCATCCACCTCTTATTTATTGATTAATTTCAGTGTAATTGATAATCTGATACTTAGAAATACTCAAAACTATAATTACTTTAGGGGTCAGTTATGGCATTATATTTAGAATTGTACGAGTCACTAAAGTCACAAATTATATCTGGTGATTATGAAACAGATGATAAACTACCGTCAAAGCGCCAGTTAGAAAAGCATTTAAACGTGTCGCAAACGACGATCGAACGTGCGTATGAATTACTGTTAGACGAAGGGTTTATATACTCAAAACCGAGAAGCGGATATTATGTCAGTAAGCTAGAAGTGCTACCGGTCGTAAGAAAAACACAAATAGAATCAGATGAAAAAACGATAGAACAAGACTATACATATTCGTTTGAAACGGCTCAAGTAGACTTAGAGCACTTTCCGTTTGATACGTTTCGTAAATTGTCCCGACAAGTGTTTGACGCGCCATATGAACATTTGTTAAATGAAGATTATAACGAAGGGTTATATGAGTTGCGTCAACAAATTGCGAAATACCTGTTTAATAGTCGCGGTGTATCGGCATCTCACGATCAAATTATTATCGGGTCGTCGACAAATCAGTTGATGGAATACGTCGTAAGGTTATTAAACAACCATACGTTTATGATCGAATCACCGAGTTATCCACCAGCAAAAATGGTATTAGAAAAGCATAGAATTGACTACATGACACTGCCATTAGAATCAGACGGTATTAACATCGATGACGTTAAAAATAGTCATAGAGATGTGATTTTCATCACGCCAAGTCATCACTTTCCGACCGGTTCAGTGATGACGATTGAAAAGCGCACGCAACTATTAAAATGGGCATATGAAAAAGAAAATCGATATATTATCGAGGATGATTATGATTCAGAATTTCGTTATTTTAAAAAGCCATTACCTGCACTTCAAAGTTTAGATACGGAGTCACGCGTTATTTATATCAGTACGTTTTCTAAAGCATTATATCCGATGCTTCGTATGGCGTATATGGTACTACCTAAACATTTAGTCGAAGATTTTCATCGGTTAAAATATAAAGAGTCGAATACAGTGCCGATTCATACGCAGCAAATCGTTGCGCTCTTTTTACGGAGTGGCCATTTCGACCGTCATTTAAATAAAATGCGTAATATTTATGAAAAGAAAATTACGTACATTATGAAGCGTCTAAAACCATATGAGACTGAGTTAACTGTAAGTGGTGAACAAGCGGGCATGCATTTTGTGTTAACAGTAACGAACGGCCGAACGTTAGATGATTGCTTAAAACGTGCGAAGACACGTGATTTAAAAATTGAGCCGATGAAAACATACGATAAAAATCATACAGATGTATCGTTTGTGATCGGATTTGGAAGTATCCCTTTTAGTCAACTAGAAAGTCATATGGACGTCTTAATTGATGCGTTAACTTAATTGATTTACTTTTTATTAGTTTATCTTTAAATGTCATGGTATCATCGAAATAGAGAGTGTATCGGAGGAATTACAAAATGAGATTAGCACGTTTTATCGGTTTAGGTTTAAGTTCACTATTAGTACTCAGCGCATGTTCAAATGACGAAAAGGAAGAGAAAGAAGTCGTCGAAGAAGAAACGACAACAACTGCTGAGAACGAAGAGGTAACTGAAGAAGTTAAAATAGATGACGAGACGTTACAAAAAGTCGTCGACAAATCGAGTGACATCGATTCGTATCATACATCGTTAGAGGTTGATGCAGAGTTAGACGGTGAAGTTGAAGAGGCAATGAACGTCGAAGTCGAATATGTGGATGGAAACCCGCCGGAAATTGCGTTAAAGTCTTCTGACGTTTTAAGAACGATCTCTAAAGATGGTCGTACGTACTTTAATAACGACGAAGAGTGGGTAGAAATTACAGACTCTATCGACGAAGGTGCGTTATTTAGAGTAACGTATCAAAAGGTAGTGAATACGTTAATGATCGTTAAAGATGAGCTTGAAAGAGAAGAAGTCGACGGTAATTATGTATATAAATTTAAAGGTAAAAACCAAAATATATATCATGCGATAGAAAAACTGTTACACATGAACTTAGGAGAAATCGATGTATCGAATCACGATATCGAATTAGAGTTTGTTGTCGACGAAGAGCATTTCATTCGTTCAATGATTTTTAATATTGCGATTGAAGATGAAGAAGGTACTGTAAACCTTAAAGGTGAAAGCACATTCGATTCGTTTAATGAAATCGATGGAATCGAAGTGCCAGAAGAAATAGAGTAAAAGACTAGCCGAGGCTAGTCTTTTTTAGACTTCAATATCTTTTAAATATAATTCGATAAAGTCTCTATTTTCTTCTAAGAATGGTGGTAGGGATAACTTCTTTCCAAGTGTTTCAATTGGTTCATCGACAGTAAATCCATTCGTATGAACCGCAAGTTCAACGATGATATTTCCAGGTACGTTAATATAGAGTGACGTGAAGTAGTGACGGTAGACAATGCCGGAATTAACATAATGTTCGTCGTTTAAAAGATTTTCTAACTCTTTTAACTCATCGAGGCTATCGACATTTACTGCAAAATGATGCACACTCCCGTAACCTTGTTGCTCTATCATCGGTGAGCGGTTTTCTTTAACGTAAATGCGGTCATCACCGATTTTAATGACAGTATCATCTTGATTTTTAAAGTCTTCATCAACTATTCCCCCGAGTAGCTTTAACGTTTCAGTAAATGCTACTTGATACTGCACAGTAACTTCCACACCGTGTATACTCGTAATACGATATTTTTCAACGATTTCACCGTTGTTACCAAAAGGTACTACGTCTTCTTCAACAGGATCCACTATTAACATCATACGTTGGTTTTCAACGTCGTAAAATTTAAGTGCATCTTTACCACTATATTTAGAAATCCCTTCATGACGGATGTTAAAAGAATTGAAGCGGTCTTCAAAAAATTGTAACGCTTCGATTGATTGGACTCTAAAAATAGTCATCGTGATTGCATTTGTCCCATAGCGAACTGGTTGAGAATTTTTAATCTCGAAAAAAGTCATGTCCGTACCGATAGATCCTATTTTGTCTGCATAAAATAAGTGATACATTGATGTATCATCTTGATTGACTGTTTTTTTCACACGACGTAGTCCTAAAATTTTTGTAAAGAAATGGTTGTTGTACTGAATGTCTTTGGTGATTGCAGATACGTGGTGCATTTGATTGATCATATTCATCATCCTTTGGAATTCTTTAAAATAATTATAAGTCATTTATTATGAGTGTTTAGCTTTTTTGTCTTATCATAATAGTATTGGGAGTGAAAATATGAAACACTTATTTATCAAAGGGAAAAACAATTCTGAAGAAACATTAATTCTCCTTCACGGTACCGGTGGACGCGAGACAGATTTGCTCGACATCGCAGCAACGGTAAATAGTTCAGCAAATATTTTAGCATTTCGTGGAGACGTACTTGAAGGTCAACAACTTCGTTACTTTAAACGAATTCATCCTAAAAAATATGATGAAGACAGTTTAAAAAATGAAGGTCAAAAGTTATACGATGAAATTAAAAAATTATTTGAATTATATGACTTAGACTTAAATAAAGGATTTATTATCGGATATTCTAATGGCTCAAATATTGCCAGCCACGTATTATTAAACTATCCGTTACCGATATTTGGTGCATTTTTAATGCATCCAGCTTACTATTCAGAACAAATGCGAGACATAGATTTAAGCCATTTAAATGTGTTAATTACAGCTGGAGCAAGAGACTTTAAGACGTCAGCTGGTGATGCGTTTAAAGTAAAGCAATTATTTGAAGAACGAAATGCAAACGTACAAATTGAACTCACCGATGGTGGTCATGAAATACATTCGGACGAACTGATGCAAGGTCATGTATTTTATATTCAAAAAAGAAGCGCATTATAAGTAATGCGCTTCGAAATATTGTGCGAGACCTTCTTCTTCATTCGTAAATTCTGTTTTGTCATCGCTAAGGTCTTTTAACTCTTCAATCGCATGTTTCATTGCGACAGATTTCCCTGCGACTTTAAACATTGGGATATCGTTCATACTATCTCCGAATACATGAATGTCCGATAAATTTATATTAAAGTGTTCAGCAAGTACAGTGAGACCTGTACCTTTATCTACACCAGGAACCATAATTTCAGAGTTATGCACCGCTGTTTGATAGAGTGCATATTTTGTATTGTTGTCTGAATTTTGATCGAGTGTATTATAAAACTTCTTGATTTTATCTTTATAATTACTAAAGAAATATAGTTTAATAACGTCTGTTAAATCGATCGTATCTACCCACTGATTACTGTCTGTAATACTTCGGCTTGCACCGATTGTTTCGTACGCGAGTACATCTTCTTCTGGTGGATGAAGTAAGTCTTCTAACGCGTATTCTTTATCTTGTAAAAATGTAAATGGACCGTCATTTGTCGTATTGACTTCGTAATAGACATTTTGTTCTCTTGCGATAGAAATGACTTCTTCAATCGTTTCTTTTTTAAATGTCGAACTTCTTAGCACTTGACCTTGAGCAACAACAACAACGCCACTTGCTGCGACGTATCCGTCGACCGGTAAATCTTTTGGTAACTTTGAGGATAATGATTTCATTGAACGGCCGGTTGCAATAAAAATGAGTATACCTTTTTCGTGCATGTTGTGAATGGCTTGTTCTAATCTTTTGCTAAATTTACCGTCATTCGTTAGAGCGGTACCGTCTAAATCGATTGCGACTGCCTTCATATTGAAAGCCTCCTATTATTTTAATTCAATGTTTAATTTGTCTAACACATATTGCGGCACGAAGAAACGTGCAGTTTTTAACGGGTCTACAACTTGGTTGATTTCTGTTTGCCCGACTAAACTCATTAACATCGTTAGTTCTGGTAGTGTTAATGTCGTTCTTGGTTCTAATATATTTTGAATCATGATTTGAACCGAACGGTCCACTGCCTCGTCTAAAATTTCGTGAGACACAAATTGATAAATGCCTTCATCGTTTACTAAAATTGGATGTTCAGTTTGAACGTTCTCCGCTTTTTCTAAAGTCACTGTAACAGATCCTTCAACTTCTAAACCACTTACAGAAACTTCACCGTCACCCATGGCACCGTGTAAGTCACCTAATCCAAATAATGCACCATCGTGATAGACAGGTAAGTAAAGCGTCGCGCCAGTTGTAACTTTCACAGAGTCCATATTACCGCCATGGGTATCTGGTGTACCGTTGTTAATTGCTTCATCTTTCGGTGCGACACCGATCACTCCAACCATTTTATTAATTGGAATTTCAATGTCGTTAAAGAGGACTGTATCATCTTTAATGTCGAGCACTTTAATCGTCGGTTCGTGTAAATATTTACCCATCACACCAGCATCAGGTACTGTTACCATGACACCTTTATTACCTATTTCAATATCCTGAATCGTAACTTTTAAAACATCTCCAGCTTGAATCCCATTAACGTAAATAGGCCCAGTTGCCGGGTTCATTTTATCCCAATCGAGTGCGTCAAATGCGTAATCTTCATCTTGAATTTGATTCGTAAAACAGTCGAGTGTGTCAATTTTAACAGTATCACCAACATCTACAGTTAACTTCGGTTTGTTATCTTTAGACATGTGATAAAAATAATGTTCGTTAGAAAGATGTTTCATCTAAAAATCCTCCTTAAATAATCAGTAATCAACTTCATTGTTACAAATAAACGAGAGCTTGTCTATTTAACTGATAAACAGACAAAGTGAGTGTAGGAATTATAAATGTTACTATAGAAGTAGCATTAAAAAGGATGGGATACGATGAATTTAGAAATAAGAAAACCGAAAATTGAAGACGCAGAGTCAATCATTGAACATAAAATAAAAGTAACAAAAGAAAATCCAGACACACTCGCAACAGCGATAGAAAATCAGGAACCAGACTTAGATGATCAAATAGAAAAAATAAAAAATACAGGTGAGAATGACTTAAAACTCGTTGCAGTTGATGGTGACAAAGTCATTGGAATCATCAACATGTTCCACGATCATCGCCATAAATTCCGTCATATTGGACAATTTGGGATTAGTGTTCAACAAGAATACGCAGGTCACGGTATCGGAAGCAAACTCATTCAAGAAGTCGTCGATTTCGCGACAGAAAACGATAAGATCGAAAAACTAATCCTCACAGTATTTGGTAACAACGACGGCGCGATCAAACTATACGAACGATTCGGATTCGAAAGTGAAGCAACACTAAAAGATCAAGTCAAACTAAACAACGACAGCTACACAGACCTCATCTACATGTCCAAATGGGTGAAGTAGGAGTTTTCTAACAATTTCGAAAAAAGTGTTGTAAAATAGCTCTATGTGGTATAAGATTGTTTTAATTGAATATTAAATATCCAGAGAACTCGAGGGATTTGGCCCAGTGACAGTTCAGCAGCGGGCTTTTTAAGTACTGTGCTAATTCCAACGAGCAGATGCTTGACAGATATCATTACAAACCATTTGCTTATTTTAGTAAATGGTTTTTTATTTTGAGGAGGAGTTTCCATGAGTCATATTGAATTGAAGGGCGTTAGTAAGACTTACGATGTGAAAGGTAAGACTGTTGAAGCGGTTAAAACGACGGATTTATCGATTCGCTCAGGTGAGATTTTTGGACTAATCGGCTTTAGTGGCGCAGGTAAAAGTACGCTGTTACGTCTTATTAACTTACTTGAAGTGCCGACAACGGGTGACGTCATTGTCGGTGACGATAATTTAACAAAACTTTCTAAAGATAAACTACGTGTTAAACGTCAAAAGATCGGAATGGTGTTTCAGCATTTTAATTTAATTAACAGTAAAACAGTTGCTGAGAACATTAAATTTGTTTTAAAAGCAGCGAAATATCCGAAAGAAAGAATGGACGCACGAGTGGATGAGTTGTTAACACTCGTCGGACTTTCAGATAAAAGAGATGCGTTACCTAAAAATTTAAGTGGGGGACAAAAACAGCGTGTCGGTATTGCACGTGCACTTGCAAATGATCCAGAAGTTTTACTATGTGACGAAGCGACGAGTGCGTTAGACCCTGAGATTACAAAAGAAATTTTAAAGTTATTAAAAGAGATTAATAAAACACTCGGTCTCACGATTGTTTTAATTACGCATGAAATGGAAGTCATAAAAGAAATTGCACATCGCGTTGGAGTCATGTCTAACGGAGAAATCATTGAAGTAGACGATGTTTATAACATATTTAGTAATCCGACACATGAAGTGACGAAAGGTTTCGTTCAAGAAATTTATAACTTCCAAGTGCCACCACATATTAAGACAACAAACGAAAACCGAATCATTACGTTAAAATTCGCAAAAGATACAGCAGAAGAAAACCATTTAAATCAGCTGTATAAACTATTTGATTTAAACATTAGTATTTTAAACGGTCGCATCGAATATATTAACGGCGATCCACTCGGTTTACTTATGTTACAAGTGAGTGGTGACGAAGCGGAAATCGGAAGATTTTTTAAACATATCGATGACAGAATCGGATTAGAGAGGGCTGAGATTTATGGATAAGTTAGATATTATACTACCGCTACTGTACCGCTCATTTTTAGAGACGGTATTAATGGTGTCTATTTCAATTTTCTTTGCGGTATTAATCGGTTTACCACTTGGAATTTTACTTTTCATAACGAGCGAACGTCAGTTATTTAAAGTGAAGTCGCTAAACGTCATACTCGGGTTTATTGTAAACGTGATTCGTAGTTTTCCGTTTATCATTTTAATCGTTGCGATTATGCCGTTTGCTACGTGGTTAGTAAATGCGTCACACGGACCAGTATTTGCGTCAGTTGCGTTAAGTATCGCAGCGATTCCATTATTTGCAAGACTCGCAGAGTCGAGTTTTCATAGTATCGATAAAGGTGTCATTGAAGCGTGTATCGCTGGAGGCGCACCGTTATCACAGATTATTTTTGACGTGTTAATACCAGAATCAAAACGAAGTTTAACTCAAGCGATAACGTTAACGATTATTTCAATCATTGCATTTAGTGCAACAGCTGGAGTTGTCGGTGGTGGAGGTATAGGTGACCTCGCAATCCGCTACGGATATTACAGATACGATACGTTCGTCATGTTAATCACTGTCGTATTATTAATCGTTATCGTACAACTCGTTCAATGGATTGGTGACTTTTTAAGTCAGAGAGAGGGGTAAAACTATGCGTGGAATTATTACATTTTTAGCAGGATGTTTAGTCGTCATCGGTATTTCATCTTATTTATTGAGCGACAAACAAGGTGAAGTCATTACGATCGGTGCGACGAGTGGACCATTTACAGATATGGTCGAAAAAGCGATACGACCTGAATTAGAAGAGATGGGGTATACGGTGAAAGTCGTTGAATACTCTGACTGGATTCAACCGAATACGGCACTCGCGAATGGCGATATAGATGCAAACCTGTTTCAAAATATTACGTTTATGAATAACTATAATGAGAAAAACGATAAGAATTTAATTGATTTAATACAAGTGCCAACTGCACCGATGGGATTATATTCTGGTAAATATAAGTCGTTAGACGATATAGAAAACGGTAGTGAAGTTGCGTTACCACCAGACCCAGTAAATATGAGTCGTGCATTTATGGTGTTAGAAGATTCGGGGTTAATCGAACTAAAAGAGGGTTATGATATGTTTGATATCACAGAAAATGATATTATAAGTAATAAGATGAACCTCAAGTTTGTTTATCAAGATGCGGGGCAACTTCCGAGAAGTGTGGATCAAATTGGTTTATCACTCGTACCAGGGAACTTTGCTTTAGCGAGTAACATGAAGTTAGAAGATGCACTTATATTAGAAAATATGTCAGAATACTTTAGAAATAGAATCGTCGTTAACGATGACCTTGCATCAGATAAGATTCGTGAAGATTTAATAAAAGCCGTACAATCGGAAGGATTCAACAAAGTAATCGACGAGGAGTTCAAAGGTTTTGACAAACCGGAGGATGATTAACAAATGGCAAACAAACGTTTAATGCAGTTAGAAGGAGACTTCTTTATGTCTCTACGTAAGCGTCTAGAAAAGATTAAACTGGGCGACAAACCATTACTCAATATGTCAATCGGTGTACCGGATGGTCGTACGCCAGATCACGTACTAGAAAACGTGAAGGAAACGATAGACGACATTCAAAACCACAAATACGCAGGTGTTAACGTTCGCGAAAACTTAATGCAAGCTGTTAAAGACTTTTATAAAAGACATTACGATGTCGAGTTAGAAGATGAAAACATCGCACTATTATACGGTTCAAAAAATGCAATCATTAACTTCCCAAGTCTCTTTATCGAGCCAGGAGAAGGGGTATACGTGCCAAATCCTGGATATATCGATTATGTACCAGGAGTAAAACTAGCGAATGGTGAAGTATATGATTTACCGTTACTAAAAGAAAATGATTTCTTACCGGACTTTGATAATTTAGATGAAAAAGAATTAGACAACGCACGTTTAATCATTTTAAACTATCCCTCAAACCCAGTCGGTGCAGTTGCAACAAAAGAGTTTTTCGATGAAACAGTCGAAAGATTTAAAGGTACGGACATTATGCTGATCAACGATTTCGCGTATGCTGCATTCGGATTTGAAGGAAAGCCACCGAGCATTCTTGAAAGTGACAAAAACTTTGAAACGTCGATGGAATTTTTCTCATTATCAAAAGCGTTTAACATGTCTGGATTCCGAGTAGGATTTGCGGTCGGTAACAAAGATATGGTCGGCGCGCTGAATTTATATCAGTCGTTTGCACATGCAGGAATGTGGGGTGTTCAACAAGAAGCTGCCGCAACGGCGTTAAACGAATCCGATGAATTCTTATTAAAGCAAAACGAAATATTTAAACGTCGCCGTGACAAATTCGTGTCAGGACTTCGTGAAGTCGGTATCCCGTTAAATGATATTGACGGTGGTATGTTTGGATGGGTCGAAGTACCAAAAGGCTTTAATAGTGAGTCGTTCTTTGAATATCTATTAGAAGAACAGTCGATTATGGTCATTCCAGGATTCCCGTTCGGATCACTCGGTGAAAACCGAATTCGTGTATCACTCGCAATTGCAGATGAAGAGTTAGATGAAGTCGTCGAGCGATTCCAATCAATCAGTCATTTATGGAAAGAGTAGAAATGTAACGAATTAGTCAAAAATGACTGTTAAATGAAGTAGTAGTCATGTTACAGTGAACGTACGAACAATGAGGGGAATTAGTATTATGATGAAAAATTGGCAAGTCATAATTTATGCATTTGTAGGTGCATTATTTACTGGTGGAATTATATTTTCAATTACGAGCGTAATAACGCAAGAAAATCCACTCAGTTACGTCCTAATATTTGCATTATTGTTAGTACTATTCATTCTATTTACACTGTTACTATTTTCATATAAAAAACACCGTCCGAGTGTAGAAGACATGACAGACGACCGTGAATAATCACGGTCGTTTTTTATATTTGTGCGTACAGTGGGTCTAATTGTCAACGTAATGACATGTCCTTTTACGTAAAAATGATTTGCGTTAAATAGTTTTTCATCTTTTAATATAAAATGGATTTGCGTAAAAGGGATAGTCCGTACGTTGACACAAACCTCGTAATTGTCAACGTAATGAGACACTCGTTTACACAAATGCGTTTTGCGTAAAATAAAGCTATAACGACGAACCTTCACCAAATAAAAAGACCGTAGATTCGAACTCTTATGAGTCGTTATCTACGGTCGTTTTTTATTAACTTAAAATTAAATCTGTCAGTTCTTCTTTTGATAAATTACCGAAGTAATAGTTTAAATCGATTTCTGCTAATCGTCCTAATAGATCTTCTCGTTTCACTTTTGTGCCGATTAAGTGCGCGCTCACATCGTCGATTTGTCCTTGGCCGAAGAAGTCACCGTAGATTTGGCATTTGTCGATACGACCTTCGACGATTTCTAAACTGATATCGATCGTTCCAGCAGTCGTACGGCCATCTCTTTGATAACTATAGTTTGGAGAGTTACCATAGTTCCAGTCCCAGTTTTTATATTTCTTTTCGACGAGTTCATCGATTTTCTGCCAGTCTTCGTCAGTTAGTTCGTAGCGTTTTGCTTCATCTACAGATTGAATATTTAGAAGTTCTTTAATGATGAGGTCTTTAAATTCATCTGTCGTAACATTTTGAAGTTCTGGTTTTAAATGTTCGCGAATGCTCGTTACGCGACTTCTTACAGATTTAATACCTTTTGATTCGATTTTCTTTTGATTCGGATTTAATGACTCAAGCATACGTTCAGGGTGAATGTCGAGTAGTAGAGAGAAACCACCATATACGCGTCCGTTTGATTTTGTCATCGCTGCACCAGATACTTTTTTACCGTCTATTAAAAGATCGTTTCTTCCACTTTGTTCGACGTTTTTAACTCCGAGATTTTTCAGGGCTTGAATGACAGGGGCGTACATTTTCTTGTAGTCACCGTATATTCCACTGTCTTCAGGGATTAAGAAACAAACGTTTACAGCACCTTCATCGACGAGTACTGCTCCGCCTCCAGTGTCACGGCGTACGACGATAATGCCGTTTTCGTCTAAATAGTCTTGGTTCACTTCTGCACGAGCGTTTTGGAAACGTCCGATTTCAATTTTAGGTTGGCAATAATACGGAAATATAATTCCTTCATCTAAAAATATGTTTTCATTGACATATACTTGCATTGCGAGTGCGTATGCACCGTCGTCTACATATTTTCCGTTACGAAATGGTTCAATTAGATACATGTTGTTGCTCCTTTAAAATGTGATTTGCTTTGACAATCGTCGTTTGAATATCATCTGTTAAAGCGATCGACTGCTCTTTAATATCATCAGGAATTCGGTATGATTTTTGGTTCATCGTAACAAATTTAGCGTCTTTATTTTGACGTGTGAATCGCCAAAACGGATGTTTGATAAACTGCGGCGTCGTATAGCCGACACCGATTTCTAAATAGATGACTTTTCCGGATTTATGCTCGTTAAGAAACGCTTCGTATCGCGCTTTTTGCTCGAAGAAGTGTGGACTTTCGACCATGCCTTTTTCGGCGTTACGTTTGTTAATTTCTAACTTTGCGTTACATTTTGGACAAAACGGAATTAGGTCGTATGGTACTTTCATATCTTGTTGTTGTTCGACCATTTTTAACATCATTTCGTCATCTCGGTACGTCTCGTTATGGCAAAACTGACTACACTGCATTAACGCATATTCACCTTGATAGTAGAATACTTTATCCATATCATAGTCTGCTTTATAAAAAGCGTTATCTGCGTTTGTCGTAATGACAAAGTACGGTGTATGTTCGAGCATTTCTTTAAGTGCTACATACGATTTACCGACCGGTTGATCGATATAATTTAGCTTGACGAAGCGACTTTGAAACGCCCAATACTCTTCAGTCGTCGGAAAGTCAAAAAGACTCGCTTGTAACATGTCGAACCATCCGTACTTTTCAATAAAATCTGGAAAGTTCTTTTTAAAACGGTCACCGACGTATGTAAAGCCGTCTGAAGCGGACATCCCAGCACCGACGCCAACGACGACCGCGTCTGCATCTTTTATAAGAGAAGCGAGTGTTTCACTGTCTGAATGTGTGTTGTAGTTCCAAGTAGACATAGCATTTCCTTTCTAACGTAATATATTGTTGTATATCATTTCATCTTCATCGGAAAATACGTTAAAGATGACTTTTAAATTAGAGTTTGTTTCTTCTAAATAGTTTTTGACTGTGTGTGTCGCAATTTCAGCTGCGAGTAGTTTAGGGAAACGAAATACACCTGTAGAAATGCTACAAAACGCGACGCTCTCTAAATTATGCTGATCCGCAAGTTTAAGGACACTTAGATAACATTGTTTGAGTAAATCTTGCTGCATTTTTGAAGGTGCGTCTCCTTTAATATACGGACCAACTGTGTGAAATACGTATTTTGAAGGCAAGTTGTAAGCATCTGTTATTTTCGCGCGACCGACCGCTTCTTTACGACCTTGTGCTTCCATAATTTCGTGACATTCATAGCGTAGTTGAATCCCGGCTTTCGTGTGGATGATATTATCAATACACGCGTGTCTCTTTATAAAACAGCCGAGTAAATCAGCGTTCGCGGCATTCACAATACCGTCGACAGCGAGTGTTGTAATATCGCCTTTAAACATATAGATTTGTCTTTCGACTTCTTCTAAATCTTTAAGATGAACAACCGTATCGTTAAATGACTTTAAAAACTCATCTTGAATGCGTAAATATTTCTCAGGTAAAGGCTTTGGTTTACGCACGTTGACGAGTTCACGGTATAACGTAAATGCATGTTCAAAATCTCTCGCAGCTGTATGTGCTAAGTTTTTTTCATCTTGTAAATAATGTATCAAATCATTTACTTCGTTTAGTGTCATAACATAAAACCCTCTTTACTAGAAAAAAGCTTACAATTAAAAATTGTAAGCGATCTAACATTATTGTGCGTCGTCTAACGCATTAAATGCATCTTCATCGACGTCTGTCAGTTTTACAACCCAGCTTTCGTTTGCGTCTGAAGCGTTTAAAATTTCTGGTGTGTCGATTGCTTTTGTATTTCGTTCAACGACTGTCCCAGCAAGTGGTGACATTAAGTCTAATACTGTTTTAGAACCTTCTAATTCAAGTAGTGAGTCGCCTTTTTTAACGACGTCCTCTTTACTGAACTGAACGTATCCAACTGTTCCGATATCGTCTTGAAGTTCAGGCGTTAACACTAATGTATAAGTGTCTCCATCTTTATCGATCCATAAGTAGTTTGCTGTTTTTCTCATAAAAAACATCCTTTCTAAATTTTCGAATTTATAAATTAAATGCCTCGTGTATTAACGTGAGTGCATGTTTTCTATTGTTAAATCCTGGCATTAGCGGAATGATGAGTAATTCATCAGCTGAAAGTTCGTTTTGAATATCCAATAGCTTTGCTTTTACCGTTTCTTTTGACCCGACGACCATACGTGTCCGGTTGGCTTTCATACGCTTCAGTTCATCATCTGTATAATCATAGGCTTTCGCTGTTTCTACAGATGGGAAGTATTCGAACTCGTTAAAGTTATTTTTACCGAGTAGCCATACGTCTAAAGCATTCGCGAGTGTCTCGGCTTTTTCATCCGTATCTGAGATGACGACGAAAACTGCTGCAATAGTGACAGGTGTTTCGTTCGTTTTTGACGGTTGAAACATTTCTTTAAATTGCTTTATTGCCCGTCGTCCAGTTGGTATTTTATCGGTAGATGCATACGGAAATAACCCGAAAATATACCCGACACCGAGTTTCGCTGCGAGTTTCGCTGAACGTTCACTCGTACTTAGCATCCACATAGAAGGCGCTGAAGAAGTTTCAGGGTGAACGGTAATGTTTGACGCATTAGTTAAATGTTGTTGCAACGTATCGATATGATGTTCGTAGTCAAAATCAGCTTTTTTCGTATCCATTGCACGTTGTACTTTAGCTGTACCGAACGTATTACCAAAGCCTAAGTTCACACGTCCACAGTGAAAAGCTTCTAACATACGAAAGTTTTCTGCAACTTTTAACGGACTGTAATGCGGCAACATAACACCAGCTGAACCAATTTGAATGTCGTTTGTTTCATCGAGTAGTTTCATCATCAATAGTTCTGGTGAACTGCTTGCAAATGATTTTACATCGTGATGCTCTGCGACGAAGAATCGACTGAAATTTAATGCTTCAGCATGTTGAGCGAGTTCGATTGCTTCTTTCACTGCAGTTACTGCATCTTTCTCTTCATCGATCACTGCGTAATCAAGGACGCTTATTTTAACGATGATGATCAATCCTTTTAAATTAAAATTAATGTATGAAGCATATATAATTATAGTCGCACTGAATTTTATAGTCAAAGAAAGCATATGGTATGCTAGAATGACAAACTTACAATTAAAGGGGTAAGAAAATGAACGAAAAATACGAACCGCTATTTGAACCATTTCAACTGCCGAATGGTGACGTCATTGATAACCGTTTTGTATTGTCTCCAATGATTACAAATTCATCGACTAAAGACGGGGAAGTAACGACTGAAGATGTCTTATATCACGAACGACGCAGCAAGTCTGCGCCGATTCTCGTAACAGGGGCTGCGTATATCGAACCGTATGGTCAACTATTTGAATACGGGTATAGCGTTGCAGATGATAAAAAAATTGAAGGATTAAAAAAACTCGCGCAAGCGATGAAACAGTCTGGTGGAAAAGCGATATTACAACTCACACATGCTGGACGTTTTTCTAACCAAGCAATTTTAGATTTAGGCGTCGTTTATGGACCGAGTTTGATGGAGTTAAATGTGCCAGTAAAACACCAAGTGTTGCCGATGTCTAAACGTAAAATCGACATGGTGATTGATAATTACCGCGAGGCAACTAAGCGCGCAATTGAAGCGGGATTTGATGGTGTTGAAGTATCAGCTGCACAGCGATTACTCATTCAAACATTTTTCTCTAAATTTTCAAATGAGCGTGACGACGAATATGGTAGTAAAACGTTAGAAGACCGATCAAGATTTGGTTTAGAAGTATATCAAGCTGTTGCAGATGTTATTGAAACTCACGCGCCAAAAGACTTTATGCTCGGCTTTAGAGGGACACCTGAAGAAACAAGGGGTAGTGACGTCGGTTATACAGTTGAAGAGTTTTTACAATTCGTAGATGCACTCGAATCCATTCGACCACTCGACTATTTAGCAATCGCAAGTTGGGGTCGAAACATTTATAAAGCGACGGTCCGTGCACAAGGTGAAAACGAAGGTGAATACGTCAATAAGATTGTCTATGATCACGTGAAAGGGAAAATCCCACTTATGGTTACTGGAGGTATTAACACGCCAGAAAAAGCACTAGAAGCATTACAATTTGGCGATATGGTCGGAATGTCGAGCCCATTTATTACCGAACCAGATTTCGTAAATAAGTTAAAAGCAGGTCACGAATCAGATATTACACTTCAGTTTGAGATCGACGAGTTAGAAGACTTAAAAATTCCACGTGCAGCTTTTAAAGACATCGTTAGAATGATGGATTACGGCGAAGGGCTACCAAAAGAGACGCGCGATGAGTTAAGACGTATGGCAGAAGATAAAGAATAAGAAATTTCTTGGGAAATATTTAATCTACACGAAAGTAGGAGTCGTATGGATCTCTCCATTGAAAAATTAACCGTTCAATTTAATACATTTTTGCTCAATATCAATGAACTACTGTTTCATCAGGGATTAAATATCATTATCGGTGGTAATGGTAGTGGGAAAACGACGCTTTTAAATGGTTTAATCGGCTATCAATATAGTGAGAGAGATGTATTGTTTAACGATGCACCGTTTCATTTAAAAGAGCACGTCACATATATCCCGCAACTTTTAAATCGTCCAGATATGACAGTTAAAGATTTCGCAGAGTTAACGAGTCAAAAAAGAAGCGATGATTTACTGAAACGTTTTTCTTTATACGATTTAAAAGATACGTCTGTATCTCATATTTCTGGTGGTGAGTTTAAGCGTGCGGTTTTTGTACAAGCAGTGTTAGAAGATAAACCGATACTTATCTTCGATGAACTTGAAGAAGGGCTCGACGTGAAATATAAAAAAGAGATGTTTGACTATATAAAAGAGTTATCCAAAGAAAAAATTGTAATTATGAACGTGCACGATCTCACGCTCGTATTACGTTATGCAGATAGAGTATTTGGCATGAAAAAAGGTGAAGTCGCATTTACAACTTCACCAGAATTTATAACAGAATCTAATTTAACGAATATCTTTAACGTACCACTCGAAATTATTGAGTATGACCGTAAGCGACTTATTGTTCTGTAACTAAAATCGCACCGATTGCACCACT
>NZ_KV820852.1:0-5138 GCF_001815515.1 Nosocomiicoccus sp. HMSC059G07 | reverse complement strand
AATCTAATTTAACGAATATCTTTAACGTACCACTAAAAATTGTTGAGTATAGTGGCAGACGACTTATCGTTCTGTAACTAAAATCGCACCGATTGCACCACTATATTCACCGTTTTCAATGATATGTGGTTTTATACCTTTTAGTGAACCGTAGCTATGAATGACACCTTGCATGACATCGTTATCTTTTAATGTCGAACCAATGAGTACTAAATCATTCGTTTTAAATCCTTGAGCGAGCGTCACGCCAAATGAAATCGCACCTTCAGCGACCATTCCGATGACAGATGCAAGTTTATCTGCAGCTGAAGCGGTCGTATGATGGTGTGGTTCTACGCGTGCAAAGTTACTCGCAGTTAGTTCCGGCGTTAACGGTTTTGGTACAGGACCGTCTTTAAATATGTGCTTTACTTTTAAATCTAACGTATCACGGTTTCCTTTTTTTGCTGTTTCTACGATTTCATCAAACGTTTCATAACCAGTAAGTAATTGAGATAACCCCATTAACGTACCGCCACCGATACCTGTACCTCCAACACGGCGTTGAGTATTATTTTCGACGACGTGAAAACTCGTTCCCGTTCCGATGTTTAAGTATACGAAGCGATCTAAATGGATATTTTGTTGTTCCATTAAATAAGTAAGCCCTGTATACGCTGCGTCGAATTCAATTTGTAAATGTGATTTGTGCTGCACATGTTCTGATATGTATACACTACCGCCGCCTGTTAAGTAGAGTGTGACGTCTTCTTCGTCGTTTAACTCTTGAATGAGCATATCTACTTCAGTTGTTGGACGGGTACTATAATCATATGTTCCATCGTCAGACATTTTAACGACTTTCGTTAACGTACCACCCGCATCAATTCCTATTTTCATCGTTATCCTCCATATAAAATAAACTTAGCACCCACTATTATATGGGTGCTAAGCAATTATTGTAAACTATTAAAATTGTTTATGTTCTTCTTTAGCGTTGTCACTATGACGGCGTCTTGCGAGTGCTTTGTTTGGCTCTCTTCGCATACTCTTAATAACACTAAATATCATTAAGATAAGAACGATCGCAAACGGTAGACCAGCGAGTAAGCTTGCTGCTTGTAAACTTGTCAGTCCACCAGCTAAAATCAGTGCGACTGTTAATACTCCGAGTAATACTCCCCATAACACTTTCATGCGTATCGGTGGATTTTCAGTATCACCAAGACTCATTCCAGATACGATAAACGTTGCAGAGTCTGCAGACGTTACTAAGAATAAGAAGATGAGTAAAATCGCAACGATTGACGTTAACGTTGTAAATGGCATCGTATTTAATAACTCAAATAATGCGCGTGTTTCATCTTGTTGAACGATTGACGCGATATCTGTGTTTTTAAATAAGTCAGAGTAAATCGCAGTTCCTCCGAGGGCACCAACCCATAAGAATGATAAAATCGGTGGGACGATTAAAATACCAGCGACGTATTCACGAATCGTACGACCACGTGATACACGTGCGACGAATGAACCGATAAATGGACTCCAAGCAATTACCCATGCCCAGTAGAATACTGTCCATCCTCTTGTCCAATCTCTCGCGTTATATGGTTCGGCACGTAGTGAGTAACCGACATAATTCGATAAATAATCTCCGAGACCTAAAACGATAGATTCCATAATGAAGCTAAACGGACCGAAGATAATCATGAATACTGTTAAGAATAATGCGAGTACCATGTTCATCGTACTAAAGAACTTCATCCCTTTTTCTAGACCGATTACTGTCGATAAGATGAATACCGTTGTCATAAGTACCGTTAAAATAATTTGAGTGACAGGGCCTTGAGGTAATCCAAATGCGTGGTTTAACCCACCATCCATTTGTAAAATACCGAGACCGACTGACGTCGCCATCCCTGTAATTGTCGCGATAATTGCGAGCGTATCGATCGAATTACGACCGAGTTTACTATAGTTAAACCCAAAAATAGGTTCGAGTGACGTAGAAATTAACCCGTCACGCTTTTTACGATATTGGAAGTAACCAATCGCAAGTCCAGCAACTCCGAAAATTGACCACTGTGAAATTCCCCAGTGGAAATACGTATAACCCATTGCGATTCTCGCAGCTTCAGCATCTTGAATTGGGCCACCTAAAAACGGTGCTTCCACGAAGTGTTGCATCGGTTCAGCAACTCCGAAGAATACGAGTCCAACTCCAAGACCACTCGAGAATAACATACCGATCCAAGGCCAAAAGGCAAATTCTGGCTCAGAATCGTCATCACCGAGCTTAATACGACCGTATGGTGAGAGTGCTAAGAATATAAGTAACACACCAAATCCGAATACGAGAAGTAAGAAGAACCAAGTGAAGTTTTGAGAAATAAATTCATAAATTGCTTCAGAAGCTGCCTGGAATCTGCCAGGGATAACCATCGCAATAATTGATGCGACAATGATTATCGTCGCTGAAGTCCAAAAGACTGTTCCGAGTTCAAGTTTAGAGAACCCCTTACGCTTATGTTGATTCGTGTTTTTATTTGACACGATAAAATTTCCTCCTTATTGTCCAATGATTTATTATTACCCTAATCATTATGAAATAAACACTATTTTTTACGGGTTTTATTTTCAAAATATCATATGCTACACTATGAAAAATGCTTGCATTATAATAGTATTGAATGTAATATACTTTTGATTGTGCAATGAATGATATGAAAGGATATCAAATTATGAGATTAGATGAGTTTACAAAAGAAATGATCGACGAACAAGCGTTTATTGATATGGCTTATATTTACTTAGATGATTTAGAAAAAGAAACTGATTTATATTCAATTATCGACAAATTCCAAGAAATCGGTGGATATACTGAGAAAGAAATCGAAAATCGTATTTTACAATTTTATACAGACTTAAATACAGATGGTCGTTTTGTTTCTACTGAAGACGGTGTATGGGGTCTTAGAAAATGGTTCACGGTGGATGACATCAACGACAAAATTGCACCGACGGTTCATAAGTTTGAAGTCGTCGACAATGAACTTGATGAATTCGACGAACTTGACGAAGAACTTGACGATGAAGACATCGAAGATATCGACGAAGAAGACGATGAGGATATCGATGAAGCTATTGATGATGAAGACATCGACACTACGGATTTAAACATCGATGAAGGCGATACGCTCGAAGATGATTACGGTGACGGAGACGACTATTAAATTATTGACAAATTCCGTAATCGTGCTATTATTTTAATTGGGCTCCCTTATTTTAGGGATACAGTGAACGAGCTCCTTTCCAAGCGCATTTGGGAGGGAGATTTTTTTATTTATAGGAGGAATCTTACTTGACTAAGTATATTTTTGTAACAGGTGGCGTTGTATCTTCTCTTGGTAAAGGTATTACGGCTGCATCACTCGGTAGAATTTTAAAAGCACGTGGATTTAAAGTAACAGTTCAAAAGTTTGATCCATACTTAAACGTTGACCCAGGTGAAATGAGCCCGTTTCAACATGGGGAAGTTTTTGTCACAGATGATGGTGCAGAAACGGATTTAGATTTAGGACACTATGAACGATTTATCGACATTACAGTAAACAAATACTCAAGCGCTACAGCAGGTAAGATTTATTCAGAAGTGTTACGAAAAGAGCGTAACGGAGATTACTTTGGAGGAACTGTACAAGTCATTCCTCACATTACAAACGAAATTAAATCGAGAATGTTACGTAACGGTGAAAAGACAGATGCTGAAATCGTCATTACTGAAATTGGCGGAACGACAGGTGACATCGAAGGATTACCGTTTATTGAAGCTATTCGTCAGTTAAGAACACAACTCGGTAGAGAAAATGTCATGTTTATTCATTGTACGTTACTACCATATATTAAAGCAGCAGGCGAAATGAAAACTAAACCGACGCAACATAGTGTTAAAGAATTACGTGGTTTAGGTATTCAACCAGATATGATCGTCGTACGTACAGAGTATGAAATGACAGAAGACTTACGTAACAAGATCGCATTATTCTCAGACGTCAGTGTAGAAAACGTCATCGAAGCAAAAGATGAAGACACAATTTATAACATCGTGTTAAGTATACAAGATCAAAACATGGATGATATCGTCCTTAAAACATTAGGTTTAGAGAGTAAACGTGAAGCAAACTTAGACGACTGGGTACAAGTATTAGAAAACATCCGCAACTTAAATCAAAAAGTGAAAATCGGTATCGTCGGTAAGTATGTCGAACTTCAAGATGCGTATCTTTCAATCGTTGAATCTTTAAACCATGCAGGATTTGAAGAGTTAACAGAAATTGAAATCGACTGGATTTATGCAAAAGACGTAACGGATAAAAATGTCGATGAAATACTCGGTGGATTAGACGGAATCGTCGTTCCAGGAGGATTTGGAGATCAAGGTATTGAAGGTAAACTTGAAACGTTACGTTACGCACGTGAAACAGGTAAACCAGTACTTGGAATTAGTTTAGGAATGCAGTTAATGGCAATTGAAGCGGCGAGAAACATCTTAGGTATGAAAGATGCGAACTCTACAGAAATCGATCCAACAACACATGATCCAATCATTACTTTAATGAGTGAAGATGCGGAGCTACTTGACCGTGAACATTCATTAAGAATTGGAAGCTATGACTCAGTC
Source organism: Nosocomiicoccus sp. HMSC059G07 (assembly GCF_001815515.1). Classification (NCBI taxonomy): domain Bacteria; kingdom Bacillati; phylum Bacillota; class Bacilli; order Caryophanales; family Staphylococcaceae; genus Nosocomiicoccus; species Nosocomiicoccus sp. HMSC059G07. The sequence goes on along the minus strand of NZ_KV820852.1, from coordinate 478 downwards.
GTAGTAGAGGACACACTCGCTTCAAAACTGTATGGTGTGAAAGATATAAGCGAACGTCATCGTCACCGCTTTGAATTCAATAACGAATACGAAGAAAATATTAAAGACGCAGGACTTACATTCAGTGGAATGAGTGAAGATGGTAAATATAAAGAGATTATCGAAATTACAGATCACCCATTTTATATTGGTGCGGTATTCCACCCAGAATTTAAGTCAAGACCTACTAGACCACATCCATTATTTAAAGGATTAGTAGAAGCGGCTTTAAAAGAAAAAGAAAATAACGAGTAATAATAAAAACGGCGTGCAGTGCACGCCGTTTTTTGCTTTGTGGTTGCTTTTTGTTAAAATAACGCCACTGTTGTTAACGCAAAGGTGGTTTGCGTGAAATAGTTTTTCATCTTTTAACACAAAAGCGATTTGCGTAAAAACAGTTCCTCGTACGTTAACGCAAATGCTCTAATCGTTAAATTAA
>NZ_KV820851.1:0-214 GCF_001815515.1 Nosocomiicoccus sp. HMSC059G07 | reverse complement strand
TCTGTTAGATATCCGGATATATTTAACAAATTTCGGGTCGTCGAGCCGGTTTTTGTTAATTATATCTTTTTATCTAACAAAAAAGGTGCGAGATTCTGCGTTTTTGTTAATTATCCTAATATATTTAACACTTTCAACGTTTTTTTGTTAATAAAAGAAGAAAAACCTGGTTTAGATCGTATTTCCGGCAGGCATTTTGGGTCTTTTTATCCCA
>NZ_KV820850.1:0-204 GCF_001815515.1 Nosocomiicoccus sp. HMSC059G07 | reverse complement strand
TGAAATAGTCCGCGTCGAGTTTATGGACACGACCTGGTTCATATAACGGTCCTCCCTCTAGTTTTTCTTTCAACATATCCATAACTGGTGTCATAACGTCTACAAAGGGAATATTGAGTTGTGTAAGTTTCTCTACGATATAGTTTGAAAGCTCTGGTTTAATAAAAGTAAAAATTACAACGACATTATCTAATTTAATCGATT
>NZ_KV820849.1:0-239 GCF_001815515.1 Nosocomiicoccus sp. HMSC059G07 | reverse complement strand
TTTTTTATTTTACACAATATTTAAGACTTGACCATTAATTTTACACAACTGCGAAATACGTCAAAGGGTGCCTAGTTAATTGCACACAAAAGCTCTAATTGTCAACGAACGCGCAACGATTTTAACACAAATCGGATTTGCGTAAAATTAAACCGAAATCGGTCCTGCTGCCACTAATTTTTAAGATGAAAAGCTATTGAACAGTAGCTCGGTTTTTCATCTTGTTAAATTAACGAGGG
>NZ_KV820848.1:0-525 GCF_001815515.1 Nosocomiicoccus sp. HMSC059G07 | reverse complement strand
TTTTATCACCACTCAAATTCCGTTTAAATGCCTCTGTTTTAGGGAATGACATGAATACTAAGATGTGAGCGGAGGATATCCATTATGGGACATATAGAATACTTACAAAATACGAATGATTTAAAATTAAAAGTCGCACATTACACAGAAACAGGTATACCTGAAAGCCATATTACGATTATTACGAGAGAAAGCGTAAAAGACTATTTAAAATCTAGACCAGATATTAAAGAAGTCATTGTGTCAGAAGGTCATACGATTAAAGATACTTTTAATGACGCACAAGATTATCCATTTAATCGCATGTCTCACTATAGCATTGATGACTAAGAACGTGTTTTAGAAGATGGTGGTATGCTTTTATATGTTGATGACGAAGCCATCTCATCTGTTTCTAATGATTCTGATATGTTGAAAACAGATGACAAAACGCTAGATTTACACGAAGAGGTCCTTGAAGTCAGTAAAGAAAATGTCCATCGCGGAGATGTCATTGTAAATAAAGAAACACATACAAAATTAGAA
>NZ_KV820847.1:0-201 GCF_001815515.1 Nosocomiicoccus sp. HMSC059G07 | reverse complement strand
GACTGCTCTGAGTCGTTTCTTTAGATAAATTACGACAAGTCTTGTAAGTTATAGAGTATATAAAAAGGAGAGATTTAATGAGTAAACAAGTAAATATATCAGTATTAAACTTAGTCTATGTGCGTGAAGGATACGATTCAAAAGACGCATTTATACGTATGCGTCTCTTAGCAGAAGCATTAGATGATTCTAGTTATAAAC
>NZ_KV820846.1:0-446 GCF_001815515.1 Nosocomiicoccus sp. HMSC059G07 | reverse complement strand
AATCATTGAGGCATTTATCGGTGCAAGTAAGGCTGTATGGACGTGAAATATTAAAAGAATATAAGCTATCAAAAATTCAATTTATCGCACTACAATGGGTGAGTGATTCGAACGGTCAAACGATCGGTGAGGTTGCTAAAAAGTTGGACCTTGCCTATTCGACAACGACAGATATTATAGACAAACTCGAATGTAGTGGTTTCGTACGTAGAGAGCGTGGTCATAAAGATAAACGTGTCGTTCTCGTAAAAATCGAACAAAAGGGTACGGAATTATTATCTCAAGTGATTCAAAAGCGTGTACAGTTTATCGATGAAATTACGAGTGACTTTACTGAAGATGAGAAAGAAATGTTATCCACTTTACTTAAGCTAATGATTAAAAAAAGTGAGACGATGTCATATGAATAATCAGGCGATCGGAGTCATGGATTCTGGGGTTGGTGG